>CAZSTU010000006.1:0-21400 GCA_964609745.1 uncultured Halanaerobiaceae bacterium | reverse complement strand
CTTTGACATAATAAGAGTTAGAGGACCGGGCCAAAAATGATCCATTAATTTTTTAGCCCCCGGTGGTAATTGACCATCAACTATTTCTTGCAGTTGACTTCTTTCACCTATATGCACTATCAGGGGGTTATCCTGGGGACGTCCTTTGGCTTCAAAAATTTTTTCCACAGCTTCAGCACTGCTGGCATCAGCTCCCAGCCCATAAACCGTTTCTGTGGGAAAGGCGACTAACTCTCCTTTTTGCAATAATTTTGCACCTCTCCTGATAACAGAACTGTCAATTAATCTCTGCATATTATTCTCATCCAGCAGTGACTCCGGTATTTTTTCTATAATAGTGTTATATCTGTCTGCACTCATATTTTATCCCCTTTTCACCCTATGGGCAAAAACCATTCTTTCTCTCCCACTATAATCTGACCTGAGTTTATAATTCAGCCACTCATCTGATTGAAACCAGTGTTCCAGCCTGCCCACCTGAGCCTGTCCAATCTCAAGGGCCAAAAGCCCCCCGGGCCTTAAGACACGAGCAGCCTGAGGTATAAGCCGTTCATACACTCGACAGCCGTCGTCACCCCCGGCTAAAGCTTTCACAGGTTCAGTTTTTACCTCAGGCGGTAGATTCTCCATTCCTTTATTGTCAATATAAGGAGGGTTTGAGATTACAATATCCACATTTTTTTTATCTCTCTTTATTAATGGTTGAAGAAGATCTCCTTTAATAACTTTAAGACGGTCATCAAGTTCGTGTTTTTTAATATTACTTCTGGCCACTTTCACAGCCCTGGGGGAAATATCAATCCCTGCTATCCTTGCGCCTTCCAGATAGTAACCCAGACTAACCATTATGGCCCCACTACCTGTCCCCACATCAACAATATTGGGGTCGGTTATGTCTCTCTCTTTACAGTAAGAAATAATATTTTCCACAAGTTCTTCAGTTTCTGGCCTGGGAATTAAGACACCTTCTTCAATCTCCAAATCCAGAGACATAAATTCTTTATGCCCTGTAATATAGGCCACCGGCAATCTCTGAGCTCTTTTTTTAATTCTTTTGCGGTAGGTGGTTAGTTCTTTGGCAGTGAGGGGATAATCAAAGTTTATATAAAGTTTAATTCTATCCATTCCCAGTAAATCCGCCAGTAATACTTCTGCATCCAGGCGGGCATTGGTTACCCCGTGTTTTGATAAATAATCTTCAGTTTTCTGCAAAACTTCCTTAATGTTCACTTTTTTATACCTTCTCCAGGCGCTTTTTAATATCCTCTTCCAGCAGAGGCTCAATAATCATATCCAGCTCACCATCAAGTACCTTTTCAAGTTGATGTACGGTGAGGTTAATACGGTGATCACTGACACGCCCCTGTGGGAAATTATAAGTTCTTATCTTTTCACTGCGGTCACCGCTGCCTATCTGGTTTTTGCGGGCTTCAGCCCTTTCCTGTCTTTTTTCCTCTTCAAATTTTTCTTTAAGTCTGGCTCGCAGTACTCTCATGGCTCTAGCTCTGTTTTTGTGCTGGGACTTTTCGTCCTGACATGATACAACAATACCAGTTGGTTTATGTGTTATACGTACAGCTGAATCAGTAGTATTAACACTTTGGCCCCCCGGACCGCTCGAACGGAAGGTATCTATTTCCAGATCATTCTCATCAACTTCTACTTCTACTTCTTCTGCTTCAGGTAAAACAGCAACTGTGGCAGTGGAAGTGTGAATGCGTCCGCTGGATTCGGTGGAAGGCACTCTCTGTACTCTATGAACACCACTCTCATATTTAAAATATTTAAAAACTTCATTTCCTTCAATTGTAAAAATTATTTCCTTAAATCCCCCAACACCTGAAGAGTTGGAGCTCATCACTTCCACTTTCCAGCCTTTATCTTCAGCATATCGGGTATACATGCGGTAAAGATCAGCTGCAAAAAGACCGGCTTCATCTCCACCAGCTCCTGCTCTAATCTCAAAAATTACATCTTTTTCATCATCAGGGTTTTCGGGTAAAAGCATAACCTGAAGTTCATTTTCTAATTTTTCCCTTTTAGGTTTTAATTCTTCCAGTTCTATTTGGGCCAGTTCCTGCACATCATCCTCATCATCTTCCAGCATGCTTTCGGCTTCTTCTATTCTTTCCATAACATCCTTATAATCTTCATATTTATCCTTAACTTTTTTTAGTTTTGCATGTTTTTTCAATAATTCCTGATAGCGATTACTATCATTAATCACCTCAGGATCACTTATTTTTTTATTTAATTTATGATATTGATCAACCAGATCATCCAGTTTTTCGCGAAGATCAAACATCCAACTCACCTCTTTTTTCTGCTGGTAATACTTCCTCTAAAGCTCTAATGGCAACTTCAAGCATGGAGTCATCAGGCTCATTAGTAGTTAATTTTTGTAAATATAACCCCGGCAGAGAAAAGATCTTTAGCAGAGGATTAACATCACTTTTGCCTGCCAGTTTAATTATTTCATAAGAAGAGCCGGCCACAACCGGCAACAATATTATATGATAAAAAATACGCTGTAAAAGCGGTGGTCTTCCAAAAAAGGAAAAGAAGAAAATACTTAATAAGATGACTATAAAGATAAAACTTGTGCCACATCTGGGATGAAGGGTGGAAAAAGTGCGGGCATTTTCGACTGTTAGCGGTCTCTCAGATTCATAATTGTGAATAACCTTATGTTCTGCTCCATGATAGCTAAAAACCCGGGAGATATCTTCCATACGAGAAATAAATAAAATATATAATAAAAAGGTACTTATCTTAATCATACCCTCGGTAATATTTAGCATTATATTGCTTGTTATAAACCGCTGTATCAAACCTGTAATAAAAGCAGGTAAAACTATAAACAAAAGAACAGCCATTCCCACTGAAGCCAGAATGGTTAAGAATATCTCCGTACCGGTCAATTCCTCTTCCTCTTCTTCAAGTACCTGACTGGCTGAAAAAGAGAGAGATTCTATTCCCAGGACAAGTGAGCTAAAAAGTGCTACTACTCCTCTTATAAAAGGCCAGCCCAGTGGAGCAAAACGGTGACTCAGGGGATTTAGTTTTCTCCTTTTCAAAACAATATCATCTTCAGACTTGCGCACTGCAACAGCCGCCCTGTCTTCTCCCCTCATCATCACACCTTCGATAACAGCCTGACCACCATATTGAACATCTTTCATGTTTTTTATTCCTCCCCTTTGGAGGTCGGTACCTGGTGACAACTGCGGCAGCGGGCCTCATATACTTCCTCAGCTCCAACCAGTATAACTTCATCATCATAAGGAGCCGGCTCACCATTGACAAGACGCTGGGTCCGCGTAGCCGGATCACCACATTTTACACAGATAGCATGTAATTTATCAATATATTCCGCCCTGGCCATAATTTCCGGTACTGGAGCAAAGGGTTCACCACGAAAGTCCCGGTCCAGACCGGCCACTATAACTCTTTTTTCATTATCGGCCAGTTTTTCACATATTCCAACTATATCGGGATGAAAAAATTGTACCTCATCAATTGCCACAACATCTATATCATCAATCCGCTGCAAAATTTCTTCAGGGTGATCAATGGACACTGCTTCTATACTACTACCATTATGAGATACTACATTACTTTCATCAAATCTATTATCAATAATGGGTTTAAATACTTTTACCTTCTGTTTTGCTATTTTTACTCTATTTATTCTTCTAATTAATTCTTCACTTTTTCCGCTGTACATGGGACCGGTGACAATTTCTATCCAGCCGCTGTTACTGATCTTATACATAAAATCCCCACCTCATTTTCAATTAATCTCTATTATAACGATAAAAAAAGCAGAGCATATGCCCTGCCTGTACAAACCTAAAAACCATACTATTCTTCATCTTCTTTATTTTCATCATTATAACCATACTTTTCTTTAAATCTTTCAATCCTACCACCAGTTGCAGATGTGCGTTGTTTTCCCGTATAAAAAGGATGACAATTACTGCAAACTTCAACCCTTATATTTTCCCGGGTTGACTTTGTTTTATAACTTGTACCACAGGCACAGGTAACAGTAGTTTCTTTCATTTCCGGATGAATTTCTTTTTGCATCTATTTTCACCTCACTCTTTCATTTTCTTACAGGGTGTTTTTTACTCACTATTGTGATTATAACACAGCTATTTTATGTATGCAAGATAAGATTGGCTGTCTCTGTCAAACTGACATATAAGTCAGTGGATAACAGTCACTTAGTTAATTACCTGATTCAGGGCTTTAAGAAGTCCCTGATTATCGTCGGTGTTTTTGATCTGCCTGCTGAAGGTCTTCATAATCTCTGCGGGATTACTGTTCACAATTTGCTGTCTTAAATCCCAGATCGTATCCAGCTCATCATCAGATAACAATAATTCCTCTTTTCTTGTACCTGAACGCTTAATATCAATTGCAGGAAATATTCTCCGCTCTGCCAGACGGCGGTCAAGATGTATTTCCATATTTCCAGTCCCCTTAAATTCTTCATATATTACATCATCCATACGGCTGCCAGTGTCAACCAGACTTGTGGCTATAATTGTTAAACTTCCACCTTCTTCTACATTACGACCTGCTCCATAAAACCTTTTGGGAAAATGCATAGCTGTGGGATCCAGCCCTCCTGAAAGTGTTCTCCCACTGGGTGGTGTTGTTACATTGGCAGCCCGGGCCAGCCTGGTAATACTATCAAGCAGTATTACCACATCATTTTTGTGTTCCACCAGCCTTTTAGCTTTCTTAAGTACAAGACGTGACACCTGCAGGTGGTCTTCTGCCGGTTCATCAAAGGTAGAACTAATCACTTCAGCATCAACAGACCGGCGCATATCGGTTACCTCTTCTGGCCTTTCATCTATTAGCAGTATCATTAACTTTGTTTCCGGAAAATTATAACGAATTCCGTTGGCAATCTTTTTTAGCAAAACAGTTTTTCCGGCTTTGGGAGGAGATACAATTAAACCACGCTGTCCCTTGCCAATAGGAGAGATAAGATCAATAAGTCGGGTGGAAATATCATCAGGCTTATGTTCTAAAGTATATTTTTCCCGGGGATAAAGGGGGGTCAAGTCTTCAAAATGCGGCCTGTTTTTAGCCTTTTCTGGATCCTGAAAATTCACTGCCTCTATCCTCAGTAAAGCAAAATATCTTTCGCTTTCCTTGGGCTCTCTTACCTGTCCTGATACAAGATCTCCTGTCCTTAAATCAAAACGCCTGATTTGAGAAGCAGAAATATAAATATCATCACTGCTGGGCAGATATTTGCTCGGTCGCAAAAAACCGTATCCTTCATTATTAATAATCTCCAGCACACCTTCAGCAAAAATATGCCCGCCTTTTTCTGTTTCTTTTTTTAAAATAGCAAATATTAAATCCTTTTTCCTCATTTGAGTATACCCTTTGACGCCAAGATCTTTGGCAACTTCATGTAATTTTGATATTGTCTTTTTTTCCAGTTCCGTTATATTCATCAAAATAAATTCCGCCTTTCCCTTTAAATATTAATCCCCAGTCTAAATAATAAATAAACACCCAAAAAATATGTAATGCTGATAAATAAAGAATCCCAGCCTATACTGAAAATAGTTCTTTTAGAGCGATAAAATAGTCCAATTAAAGCAATAGCACTCATTACCAGGGCAATCATTGCTGTTATCACATGAACAACATCTACTTCGGCCAGTATATAACCCCCGCGATAAAAAATATCAGCAAAAAATACAATAATCATATTAAAAATATTACTGCCAAGCACATTGCCTATCGCCATGTTATAGGCATCAATCCTTAATGCTGAAATAGTTGCCACAAGTTCCGGCAGTGAGGTAGCAGCAGCTACCAGTATTGTTCCAATAAAGCTCTGCTCCAGACCGGTCATATAGGCTATCTGATCGCCAATTATACTTAGTCGGCTTCCGGCAAAAACAATCACCATTCCACTAAGGGCAAAACCAAATACAGCTTTTTTTAAAGGTAAATCTTCTATTATCCTTTTATCTTCCTCTTCCCTGTCAAGGGGGTTTTTCTTTTCATAGCGAAATACAAGTCTTACTGCAAAAAGATAAGCACATATCAATACAATACTGTCCAGGCCTACTCCCGCAATCCCAAGCCTAACTGAAGTAAGATGGGTTAGTATTATACTGAAAACAACAATAGCAGAAAGCAAAATTCCAACCAGACCTGAAAGCAGGTGACTGTAGCGGACCCTGAGCATAAGCGGACCCTGTCCGCCTTTTAAAAGATCAGCAACTGCCACTATCATAATATTAAAAGTATTACTTCCAAAAACATTACCAATTGCAATATTAGGCGCACCTACCAGTGAGGAAGTAATACTGGTGACAAGTTCAGGCAGGGAAGTGGCCAGGGCAATCAAAATCCCACCGATAAGTGCCTGTCCCAGGCCTGTTTTATCAGCAATCACATCTCCGTAACGGGACAAATAAGTCCCGGAAATTACAATTAATAAAGCCATAATAAAAAAGTCCGACCACAACTGTATCACGAAGTCCTGCTCCTTTCACTGACTGTATTATTGATTAAACATATACAATGAATTAAAAACCGGAAAGAATCACTGAAGAATAGATTAAAGTGAGGAAAAACCGGACAGAAGGGCTTCCGTCCGGTCTGATTTGCGTCTAGCGGTATAATCGTGCCTTGCGGGTACTACCCAGTATCTCAATTTTTTCCTTGACCTTTTCCTTTATGGCCTCTCGTCCCGGCCCACAATACTTCCGCGGATCATAAAGTTCGGGATCATTATCCAGTAATTCTCTTATTTTGCCGGTAAAGGCCTGCTGAAAATCTGTATTAACATTTACTTTATTTATGCCAAGTGAAACTGCCTTTCTTACATCTTTTTCAGAAACTCCAGAAGCTCCATGAAGTACCAGAGGTACATCCACCTTATCATTTATTTTTTCCAGTCTTTCAAAATCAAGTTCAGGCTCCCCTTTATAAACACCATGAGCAGTACCAATTGCAATTGCCAGCGCATCCACACCGGTCTTTTCCACAAATTCTACTGCTTCATCAGGGTCGGTAAATGTGGCGTCTTTTTCATCAACTTTATGATCATCCTCAGCTCCACCCAGTTGTCCCAGTTCGGCTTCTACTGATACTCCAACACTGTGTGCAGCTTCAACCACTTTTTGGGTCATGGCCACATTTTCTGCAAATGGATATTTTGAGCCATCTATCATCACCGATGAATAGCCTTTTCTTATACATTCCATTACTTTCTCAAAACTACCTCCGTGATCCAGGTGCAGGGCCACAGGAATATTGGTATTACGTACTGCAGCTTCCACCATCCCTACAACATAATCAATGCCCATATACCTTATAGCTCCTTCGCTGGACTGTAAAATCAAAGGGGCATCAACTTCTTCTGCTGCTTCAATAATAGCCTGTAAAAATTCCAGATTATTAATATTAAATCCACCAACAGCAAAATAATCTTCATCAGCCTGATTAAGAATGTCAGCCATGGGAACAAGATTCACTCTATATCACCCTCCTAAAAATTTAGCTAAATATTTATCCAGGGTCCTCTGGAATACTGAGAAATCCCTCCTGTGGAAAGATCAATAATTAATTCATCCAGTTTCTTTAACTTATCAAGATCGCGGCGGCTGGTAGCAGGAATTGTAAAAGATGCCTGGCAGTCCTTACAGATTAATTTTATCCTATCTGAAAACAAATCAATGTCTATATCGTGACTGCCACACTCACAAAATAAATTACCATTTGCCGCTATATCATGAAGATAATCGAGTATAGATAGCATTAATTCGGGGTCAACAAAATCATCAAAACCCAGTTCATTAGCCATGGAGTTAAGCTCTTCCTGCTGTTTTTTTAGCTTCCGGTCAATTAATCTATATGAACCATAATAACCAAGATTTAAATTAGTCTCCACACAGACCAGTGACTGCAGTCTTTCGGGGGTCCAGAACCGGCGGGCCGGTATGACCACACTATGTTCTTTTTCACATATAATACAATAATAGCTAATACTGATATAATCAGTTCCCTTCTTGGCAACAGTCATTTTGCGATTACCACATTCACAGTCTATATGGTGACTGCTACCACCGGAAAGCTGAAAGATATTTAACTGGTCAATATCAAGCCGTCCGCAGGTAGGACAGCGCATTGCTAGTGCTGTTGATAATTCAAGTACCATGACTAATCGACCTGAAATCTTCTCAGGTCTTCACCCCCTTTAATTTATCTATTCTGCATAATCTGGAAAAATCCTTTTTTAATATGAAGGAAATTTATATAGTAATCTCTCCCCCGCCATCACTACTGCCAGGTAATCCCCTTTTTTATATTTTTCAATATCAACAACCTCTATTGTCAAATTTTCATCATTATAATCAGGCGCCTGCAGTAACTTCAACTTTAATTTTTTTGCTTTTTCATCAATATTAATTATTTCACCCTCAAATACCTGATATTCTACATTGATCTTTATTATTTTTTGATCCTTAACGATAAATTCTGCCCACTGCAGCCTGTCATCTACTGGAGCACAGGCTTTAACTTCTACAGAAAAACCGTTACGTACAATTTCAGTTTCTTTTTCTATATCATACCAGTTATTATCTATTTTAATTTTTCCTTCCTCTTCATCTACTGCAACTATGTAACCTTCCATTTTTTGCGATGCTGCAATATCATTTCCCGCTAAAATCAAGCATATAAGACAAAAAATACCTATAAGTAAAATCAAACGATAAGACATGGGTACAATACCTCCCCTTAAAATCAAATATCTTTTAATATCATTATTACCAAAAAGGATAGTATTATACCCATGTTTTCATTTAAAACCTCTTATCACTTATCCAGGTGCCTCTCATATTAATTTTTTTGCCATAAAAACACATGGTTATATTAATATTCAGATAAGCGGATCCCCTAACCCCTAAATTATCTAAATTACAAATCTCAATTTATATATCAGTCAACAATCGCTATAACCTCTATCTCTACCTCAACATCCTTCGGCAGGCGAGCAACCTCCACAAAGGCCCGGGCAGGTTCATCTTCAGTAAAATATTGACTGTAGACCTCATTAATCTCGGAAAAATTCTCCATATCATCTGCAAAAATTGTGGCCTTTACCACACTGGAGAGATCACTACCGGCTTCTTTTAAAATCGCCTTTATGTTTTCCAGTGATTGTTTTGTTTGCTCGGCAGGACCACCCTCTACAGGGTTGCCCTCACTATCATAAGGAATCTGTCCCGATACAAATAACAAATTTCCAGCTCTTACTGCCTGAGAATACGCACCAATGGCAGCTGGAGCCTTATCTGTCTTTATAACTTCTCTTTCCATAGATAATCACTCCTTTTGTTTTATTTACTTCACTATTTAAATTATTTCTCTAAAAAATTTCAATATCCTCTTTAATGTAAATAAAATAAAAACCGGCTTATGCCGTGGGCATTCTCCCTTTGAGAAGATACACCCCGGCCCTGCCGGTTTAATTCTTGATAGTATTTTAACTTCAATTTAAACTCATATTTATCAATTAATTTATAATAGATTCAAAAGCTTCAACAAGCATTGGTACTATCTGTTTTAGATCTCCAACAATTCCATAGTCACATATTTCAAAAATAGGAGCTTCCTCGTCAGTGTTAATGGCTATTATAATATCCGAATTTTCCATCCCTGCTCTATGCTGGATAGCTCCAGATATACCACAGGCTATATAAACCCGTGGTTGCACTGTTTTGCCTGTCTGACCTACCTGATGGTCCTTATCAATCCAACCTTCGTCCACAACTGCCCGCGAGGCTCCCACTTCGCCTCCCATGGTGGTAGCAAGTTCTTCAATAACCTCAAAGTTTTCAGGACAGCCAACACCCCTGCCTCCTGCAACAATAATCTCAGCATTTTCCAGATTTACACTATCCTGAGCCTTTTTCACAAGTTCTTTGATCTCTGTGAACATCTCCAGGGCAGAAAGTCCAGTGTTTAATTTTACAATATGTGCTTCTCTTGTTATCTGTGAAGTAATATCTTCTTCTTTTAATTCAGCTTCTATTTCTTTAATTTCTCCAGCCCGGGAATAATCAGGATCCCTTTTTTCCATTACTCCGGGCCTGACTGTGGCCATTTGCGGACGATGCTCCGGACAAACAATGGTAGCCATAAGGTTACCGCCAAAGGCAGGCCTTGTCTGCAGCAAAATTCCTTTTTCACTATCAATTTCCAGACTGGTACAGTCTGCCGTCAAACCCGTATTTATCCTGGCAGCCAATCTGGGTCCCAGATCTCTACCATTATGTGTTGCTCCCAGTAAAACTATCTCAGGTTTACACTTTTCAATCAGTTTTGTAATTATACCGGTATAGGGTCCTGTGCGATAGTCCTTTAATCTCTTATCTTCTACAACATATATTCTATCAGCACCGTAAGCAATTAATTCTTCTGCTGTATCTTTTACATCTTTACCCAGCACCACTGCTGAGAGATCAGTATTTAATTCATCAGCAAGTTTGCGGCCCTCACTTATAAGTTCCATTGAAACATCTAGAAGTTCACTATCTCGCTGTTCAGCCAGGACCCATACACCACTGTATTCTGAAAGGTCCTTTTTTTGTTTCTTTTCTTTTTCCAGTTCAATTGCATCATAATCACAGGCATTAACACAAATCCCACACATGGTACAGGTATCATGGTCAACCACTGCTATCCCATTATCCATCTCCAGTGCATCAAAGGGACATTTATCAATACAGATTTCACAACCTACACAGTTATCCTTTATTATTTTTAACATAATAATCCCTCCTAAACAACTTTCTCTGCTTTTAGTTTTTCAATTAATTTTTCAACTTTTTCTTTATCATTTCCTTTAAGAATTTCTCCTTTGCTCTCCTTAGTAGGTACAAAGGTATCATAAACCTGGGTTGGTGAGGCATCAAGCCCGACCTTATCTTTGTCTATTTCAAAATCTTCTGCTGACCATATTTCTACTCTTTTTTCATTTTTATAGGCATCAACAATCCTTTTAATTGAAGGATAACGCGGTTCATTTAGTTTTTCTACCACTGTCAATAATACCGGTAATTCTGTTTCAATAACTGCATAACCATCTTCCAGTTCTCTTTTTGCTGTAACTTTTTTCTCTTCAATTTTGAGATCACTGACATAGGTAATCTGCGGTAAAGAAAGATTTTCTGCAACCTGTGGTCCTACCTGAGCTGTATCCCCATCTATAGCCTGTCTTCCACAAAATACGAGATCTATATCATCCAGTTCTTTAATTGCCTGTGAAAGTGTATAGGCGGTTGCCCAGGTGTCAGAACCGGCAAAAGCTCTGTCAGAGAGTAATATTGCCCTGTCTGCCCCCATAGCGTAAGCTTCCAGTAGTGCTTCACTGGCCTGTGGTGGTCCCATACTTATTACAGTAATCTCTCCTCCAAACTCTTCTTTTAATCTAACGGCCTCCTCCAGAGCTGTCCTGTCTTCAGGATTTATAATACTGGGCACTCCTTCTCTGATTAAAGTTCCCTTTTCTTCATCTATTTTAACTTCATTGGTGTCAGGTACCTGTTTTACACAAACTACTATTTTCATCTTTTTTGCCTCCTTATAAAATTTTAGTTTAATAATGAACCAGCAATTACCATTTTCTGTACCTCAGTGGTTCCTTCATAGATCTCGGTTATTTTGGCATCCCTCATCAATCTTTCCACAGGATAATCCTTCATATAACCATAACCTCCATGTAACTGTACAGCCTTGTTGGCAACTTCACTGGCTACTTCTGAGGCATAGTATTTGGCCATTGCTGCTTCCTTTGAAAATCTCTTTCCTTCATCTTTGGTTTTAGCTGCTTTGTATACCAGATTGCGTGCTGCCTCTATTTTTGTGGCCATTTCTGCAATCTCCCACTGCAATCCCTGGAATTTGGCTATAGGGCGACCGAACTGTTCTCTTTCCTGAACATATTGAACTGTTTCATCAAGGGCCCTCTGAGCTATACCCAGAGCCTGAGCTCCAATTCCTATTCTACCACCATCAAGAGTAGCCGTGGCTATTTTAAAACCTTCACCCGGTTTGCCCAGAAGGTTTTCCCGGGGAATACGACAATCCTGAAAAATTAATTCTCTGGTATCTGAAGCATTTATCCCCATTTTATTTTCTTTTTTACCCAGAGTAAAACCGGGGGTATCTGCTTCAACTATAAATGCACTTATTCCTCTGGTGCCTTTGCTTTTGTCAGTCATGGCCATAATGATAAAAATATCAGCCTGACCGGCATTTGTTATAAATATCTTATTACCATTTAAAACATATTCATCACCAGCAAGTTCTGCTGTTGTCTGCTGACCGGCTGCATCTGTACCTGCACTGGGTTCAGTCAAACCAAAAGCTCCCAGTTTTTCTCCACTGGCTAACGGATATAAATATTTTTCTTTTTGCTCTTCAGTTCCATATTTATAGATGGGATGAGCCCCAAGAGAGGTATGGGCGGAAAGAATAACTCCGTGAGTAGCACATGCCTTTGAAAGTTCCTCAACAGCTATTACATAGCTTAAAGTATCAGAACCTGCACCACCGTATTCCTGAGGAAATGGTATCCCCATCATGTCTGCCTCAGCCATTTTTCCCACATTATCTTCAGGAAATTCACAGCTTTCATCAATCTCAGCTGCTATGGGTTTTACTTCATTTTCTGCAAAATCTTTAATTACCTTTCTAATCATTTTCTGTTCTTTATTTAAATTAAAATCCATTATAGTACCTCCTTAATTATTTTTTTCACAATTTTTGCCATATAAATTTATTCTTTCCTTTATAACAGCAACCAAACAGCCTCTCCTAATAGGAACAGAATGATTTTTTAATTTCATTTATAATTAATGCATTATTCATTCCAGGATGCCCAGAAATTATAAATTTAATTTAGTTTTTCCTATAAATGTTATCCTGACAGTGTTTATGAGATTAAATTAAATATACTAAGCTAAAAATAATATTACATAAAAGACTTTTAAAAAATGATATGTAGATTTTTTTCTACAGGAATACTAAAAAATAAAAATATAAAGTGATATATTTCACTAAACCACCTAAAAAGAAAGCCCGCTGCGGACTTCTGGCATTCATTGATACATTGTATATAATATTATACAGTATAATATATTTGTATATAAAAATATACATTATTGTATTACAAATTTTTTAGGGTTATATCATACTTATTAATTTTTTTATAAAGAGATGTACGGTGTATACCCAGTAGATCAGCAGCCCTGCTTCTATTTCCATCTGCTTTTTTTATTGCTTTTTTGATGGCTTCAGTCTCTGCTCTGGCCACTGTATCCTGTAAAGACTCAATCCTGTTTTCATTTTTTCTCTTCTCACCTTTTTCAATTATATCGGGAAGATGGTGTGGTTTGATTACTTCCCCGGAAGTAAGATTAACTGCCCTTTCCAGATAATTATGAAGTTCTCTAACATTACCCGGCCATTTATAACTTTGCAGACATTTAAGAGCAGATGAAGAAAGTCTGTATTTCCCCAGGTTTAGTTCTTCATCAAGTTCATTTAAAATATACCGGGTGAGAGGTTCTATATCTTCCGGCCTCTCCCGTAAAGGAGGTATCTGTAATCTAATAACATTAAGCCTGTAGAAAAGATCTTCTCTAAAATCACCACTTTTAACCTTTTCTTCCAGATCTTCATTTGTTGCAGCTATAATACGTACATCAAGCTCTATGGTTTCAGTACCGCCAACTCTCTCCATTTCCCTTTCCTGGAGAACCCTCAATAGCTTGGCCTGCATCTCCAGGGGCATTGAAGCTATCTCGTCCAGAAAAATGGTACCCCCATTTGCCATTTCAAAGCGTCCCGGTTTACCCTGACTGCGTGCACCGGTAAATGCTCCTTCTTCATAACCGAACAGTTCTGATTCCAAGAGATCGCGCGGAATAGCTGCACAGTTAACCCTGACAAAAGCACCAAATTTACGATGGCTTGATTTATGAATGGCATGAGCAAATAATTCCTTCCCTGTACCGCTCTCTCCCTGAATGAGTACCGTTGAATTACTTTCAGCTGCTTTTCTGGCTATCTTTTTTAGATATTCCATTTTTCGGCTTTTACTAATAATATTATCAAAGGAATATTTAGCCTGCTGCAGACGTTTAATTTCACTTTTATAATAATTTAATTTGTTTTCTAAAACTTCCAGCCTTCTGGCCAGAGATCTTAATTCTTCAATATCCTGAAAAAGTATTTTGCCCACTGCACCGATTATCTCTCCCTCATCTTTTATGGGAATTCTGCTGGCAATAATTTTATGATTGTTAATTTCCTGCACATAACCTACTTCCGCCTCACCACTTTCAACTACAAGGTGCATCCTGGTATTTTCAATAACATCTGTAACATGTCTGCCCAGTATATCTTCTTCCTTTATACCCAGAAATTCTTCATAGGCATGATTAAATTTACGTATAATACCTTCTTTGTCAACAACAATAATACCTTCATAGGCATGATCCAGGATAGTTTCAAGGATATTTATATTTTTTTGCAATTTATTAACTTTAACATCACAATTATCTTCTTTTTTTATTTCCTCAAATGCCATCTAAAGGGCCTCCTATACTGCAACTTTTTCCTCAACAAGTGAAATTAATTCTTCCAGACTGCCCCGCCAATCTGGAGTGTAATGGGGACCTTCGCTGCGGTCAATAATATAATCTTCTATTAAAAAAGTTTTCATACCAAGTTCAGAGGCAACCAGATCTTCCTGAACATCATTACCGATCATAACGCAATTTTTTGGTTCAACTCCTGTCCTGTTAGTCAATTCTATAAAAAAATCTGGATTTGGCTTTGAAAAATGCAATTTTTCATAACTGCTAATAAAATCAAAATCCCCGGGATTAATCCCCGCCCACTTCATCCTTTCAACCACAGCAATGTGGGGAAAAAGCGGGTTGGTTGCAAGAACCAATTTATAACCTGCTTCTCTCAACATTTCAACCAGTTTACTTCCCCGTTTATGTATATCAAGTTTGTGACGAAGGCGGGGATAGGTTGTACGATAAAATTCTTCAAAACGCTTCATTGTCCTGCTGCGGTTTTTTGCATTCAGCAGGGAAAAAAATGAATCCATAAATACCTCTTTATTTGTCTTTGAACCATCATTTTCAATCATAGCCTCTGTGGACTTCATTAAAATCTTTACTAATTTATCCGATTCTGCCAGATCTGAAAATTCACCGGTAAGTGCTCCAAAATATTTTTCCAGAAAATCATCAAGATCTATAGGTAATAAAGTACCATCAAGATCAAAAAAAACAGAATTAATTTCTTCTTTACCAAACATTATTTCACCACCTGTATAACTCAGTTAGTATGTGAG
Source organism: uncultured Halanaerobiaceae bacterium (assembly GCA_964609745.1). Classification (GTDB taxonomy): domain Bacteria; phylum Bacillota; class Halanaerobiia; order Halanaerobiales; family DATFIM01; genus CAZSTU01. The sequence continues at coordinate 5,973 of CAZSTU010000006.1, read as the reverse complement.
ATCATTTCCTTTATTTTTCTAATTCTTTCAAGGTGTTCCTGATTATCAAAACAGCTGCCAAAAGCCCTGGTTTCGTAATGACTTCCTGACTCTTTTCCTTTAAGAACTCCATAGTTTATTACATCTTTGATCAAGGCCACAGCCTGAGAGGACTGTTCGGTTATTTCTTTTGCCAGACTTTCACTTTCTTTGAGAAGATCCCGGGGAGTAACCACCCGGTTGACAAGTCCCATTTCATAAGCCTGAGATGCATCAAAAATCTCACCGGTAAACATAATCTCTTTGGCCCTGCCAACTCCTATTAATTGGGGTAACCGTTGAGTACCATCAAAACCGGGCACTATCCCCAATCTTACTTCCGGCTGACCAAATCTGGCTCTGGTACTGGCCAGCCTCAGATCACAGGCTAAAGCCATTTCCATTCCTCCACCCAGAGCATAACCATTTATTGCTGCAATAACCACTTTTGGATTGTTTTCAATATAATTACATATTCTCTGACCCTGTCTTGATAGATCTTCAGCTTTGCTGGAATCAAGACTTTCCAGCCAGTTAATATCGGCCCCTACGGTAAATGCTTTACGTCCTTTACCGGTAACAATTAAAATTTCTACCTTATCATCTTCCATTAATTCATGCAGCTTTTTCTCAAAATTATCCAGTAATTTATCATTATAAGCATTTAACACTTCCGGACGATCAATGTAAAGAATTGCCAGGGGATATTTGTAATCAACATCCACCATCTCTTCACTCATGGGGTTTCCTCCTTCAAAGGATTAATAAAAACTTTTTCTTTATTATAAAAACTTCAATAGAAAAACCCAAAATCCCTTTAATTTTCTCTGTATTTAAGGGCAGCCTCCACAAAACTGTCAAAAAGTGGATGGGGTCTATTCGGTCTTGATCTAAATTCTGGATGAAACTGAACTCCAACAAACCAGGGATGATCCTCTAATTCTATTATTTCCACAAGTTTGTCATCAGGAGAAAGTCCTGCCATTATCATTCCATTTTCAGATAACTTCTCACGGTAATCATTATTTAATTCATAACGATGACGGTGTCTTTCACCTACCTTTTCAATACTGTATGCTTTTTTACTGATGGTCCCCTCCTGCAGCACACAGGGATAACTACCCAGACGCATTGTTCCTCCCATATCTTCAATTTTTTCCTGCTCAGGCATAATATCAATAACAGGGTGGGGGGTAGCAGGATCAAATTCAAAACTATTTGCTCCCTTTAAACCGGATACATTTCGGGCAAATTCAATTACAGCACACTGCATGCCCAGACAGATACCAAAATAGGGGATTTTATTTTCCCGGGCATATTTTATGGCAGCTATCTTTCCTTCAATTCCCCGATCTCCAAATCCTCCTGGAACCAGTACTGCGTCAAATTCATTTAAATATTGATTTGCATCTTCGTCTTCCAGATTCTCAGCATATATTAAATCTATATCAACTTCTGTATCATTAACAGCTCCGGCATGGTCCAGCGCTTCCAGAATACTAATGTAGGCATCCGGTAATTCAACATATTTTCCCACAATACCAATAGAAATGGTTTTACTACGATTTTTCATTTTGTTTACCATATTTTCCCAATCACTTAATTCCGGAGGTATTACCCTGTCTTTTAACTCAAGTTTGTCCAGAACTATATCAGCCAGTCCCTCTTCTTCAAAATTTAAAGGTAATTCATATATATTATCAGCATCAACAGCTTCTATAACTGCTTCTTTTTCAATATCACCAAAAAGAGCTATTTTATCATTAACTTCTCGGGTCAGTTCGCGGTCAGAACGGCAAACTATAGCATCAGGTTGAATGCCTATTCCGCGTAATTCTTTGATACTGTGCTGGGTGGGTTTTGTCTTCAACTCTCCAGCAGTATTAAGATAGGGAACAAGGGTACAGTGAAGATAAAATATGTTCTTTTTGCCCAGATCACTTTTTAACTGCCTTATGGCCTCTATAAATGGAAGACTTTCTATATCACCTACAGTTCCACCAATTTCGGTAATTACAACATCTGCCTCTGTTTCTTCACTAACCCGGGTGATTCTATTTTTAATTTCATCAGTAATATGGGGGATGACCTGAACGGTTGCCCCGAGATATTCCCCCTTTCTTTCCTTGCGAATAACTGAACCATAAATCATACCAGTTGTTACATTATTACTCTGGCTGAGATTTTCATCAATAAAACGTTCATAGTGACCGAGATCAAGATCAGTTTCTGCACCATCTTCGGTTACAAAAACCTCTCCATGCTGATAGGGACTCATTGTCCCCGGATCTACATTAATATAGGGATCAAACTTCTGAATACTAACATTTAATCCCCTGCTTTTGAGAAGTCTTCCCAGAGTAGCCGCAGTAATCCCCTTGCCAAGAGCTGACACTACACCTCCAGTGACAAAGATATATTTTGACATAATTAATTCAACCCCTTTATAAAATAATGAATTTATAATTTAAAATTTAACATAAATAACAATATATTTATAAAAATAATTGAAATTATTCATGTTAACAAAGAATAAAGGCAGGACTTTACCCGCCTTTTGAAGTCAGATCTCCCTATTTACATTTGATCAGGGGCACTGATCCCCATTATCTCCAGAGAATTTCTCAGCACCTGCCTTGCAGCCATTACAAGGTATAAACGGGCTCTGCTTAAATCTCTGTCATCAATTATCACCCGACATTTATTATAAAAAACATGAAAATAATTTGCCAGATCATAAGCATAATTTGCCAGATGGTGAGGTTCGCGCCTTTCTGCACTCATCTGAATTGTGCGAGGAAAATAAGCCAGATGTTTCATAAGATCTATTTCTGCTTCTTCTGTCAGTAAAGAGAGATCCGGTGTCAATTCCCCTGCTTCTTCTTCAATATCAATATTTTCCAGTATACTCTGTATCCGGGCATGTGCATATTGAATGTAATATACCGGATTATCAGAGCTTTCTTCCTTGGCAAGTTCCAGATCAAAATCCAGGTGACTGTCACTGGAACGCATTATATAAAAATAGCGGGCAGCATCTTTGCCGACTTCATCTATAATATCCCTCATTGTCACAAACTCACCGGCCCGTTTGGACATGGGAACCTTTTCTCCACCTCGAAGCAGACTAACAAACTGAACTATAATGATTTCAAGAGTCTCACCGGGATAACCAAAAGCTTCAATAACAGCCCTTACCCGGTCAATATATCCGTGATGATCTGCTCCCCAGACATTAATTAGAGTATCATACCCCCTCTCCAGTTTATTGAGATGATAGGCTATATCTGCTGCCAGATAGGTAGGATTGCCATCTGACTTTATAACAACTCGATCCTTATCATCACCAAATTCTTTTGACTTAAACCAGACTGCACCTTCTTTATCGTAAATATAGCCCCTGTCTCGCAAAACCCTAACTGACTCTTCAATTTCATTATTTTCATGTAGTGTTCTTTCACTAAACCAGACATCAAATTCAATACCAAATTCATTTAAATCATCTTTTATATTTTCCAGCATTTTTTCATAAGCAAATTCCTGACAGTAATCTAATTGCTTTGATTCAGACCAGCTCAGTAAATCTTCTCCCATTTCATTTTTTATTTCCCGGGCAATATCTTTTATATAATCTCCTACATAGGCATTTTCCGGCAGATCAACATCTTCACCACAGGCCTGTTTATAGCGAATCAGAGTTGATTTTCCTAAAATTTCCATCTGATTTCCCGCATCATTTATGTAATATTCACGATCAACATCATAACCGGCCTTTTCCATAATGCTGCCCACAACATCTCCAACTACAGCTCCCCGACTGTGTCCCAGGTGGAGAGGGCCCGTAGGGTTAGCACTGACAAACTCAATCTGAACTTTTTCCCCTTCACCATAATTGACCTTTCCATACTCTTTTTTCATTTCTTTTATCCGTTTTAGATTTTCATAAAGCCAGTTATTATTTAGTTTAAAGTTTATAAAACCCGGTCCTGCCACTTCAGCTTTTTCTACCAGATTAGAAGAAAAGTTATCAAGTATTAACTCAGCCACTTCCCGGGGAGAAAGGTTGAATTTGCTAGCCATGACCATTGCTATATTTGAAGCATAATCTCCATGTTCTTTATCTCTTGGTACTTCCAATTCAACTTCAGGAAGCTTATCTTCATTAACTTTTTTTCCCTCTAAAGCTTTACTCAAAGCCCCTTTTAAACCTGTCCTCAATTCCTTTTCAACTTCTTTAATTATATTATTCTGCAAAATCTTCAACCCCTTCCGTATAATAAGAAATTTCAAGCTTATTATATGCAGTCATCTCTCCTGCCAGATATAGTTTATATTCTAGAATAATCCTTCCCCTGTTTTCTTTTAAAAAAAAATCAAGCCTGTCTGTTTCAATTTCAGTTTGAATACTGCCGTGTACAGTTTGATACTGACCCGTAGTACGTTCTCTTTTGCAAAAACTCTGTTTGTACCTGAGCGGCTTTGATCTAATAAGAAAAAACCTCTCCACTTCAGGCTCAATTTTAAGGGTTGTCCGCACCCCCTCAAGACCTTCGCTTTTTTCATCATAAACCAGATAGTATACACTATTTTTGCGATAGAGGGTACCCTCTACTTGCTGTTTTAGACAATCAGTATCACCCTCAGCGGTTTTTTGTCTGTTAACTATATTAATTTTCACCTTTTCACTCATCTATAAACCCCTCTATATGTCGAAAAACCACAGTATAACACTGTGGTTTTTGACAATTCACTTTCACTTTTATAATTATATACTATTTAATTACTTTTGACAAGAGAGAATAATCTGCCATAACCGCCAGTAATCTACTATCAAAAAAGGGGTTATTAAGTGCGCAGTCCGAGTTTTTTGATCAGACGCCCTTTAGGAGCATAGCCTATGACTTTATCTTTAACCTTGCCATTTTCAAAAAGAATCAAAGTCGGTATACTCTGCACTCCATAACGGGCGGCAGTGGATTGATTTTCATCAACATTTAATTTGGCAACTTTAACCTGATCTCCGTATTCCCGGGCTATACTTTTAACTACAGGTGCAACCATCTTACAGGGACCACACCATTCTGCCCAAAAATCAACCAGAACCGGTTTGTCAGCCCTCAGTACTTCTCGATTAAAATTACCATCATTTACTTTCACTGGTTTGCTCATTTATATCTCCTCCTAATTTATAATAATTATATTACAGATTTAACTTTACTTATAACTGCTTTTAAGGGTACAGCCCCTTCCTGTTCAGCAGCACCATCATTAATTACTGTCTTGGGAACCCCGGAAACATTATATTTATCCGATAAATCAGGAAACTCAATGGCCTCAACCATTTCACCACTGATCCTGGAATTAACCATAGCCATTTGATGGGCAACTCTAACAGCGCGGGGACAGTAAGGGCAGGTTGGTGTAATAAACACCTGTAGTCTGACATCCTCATCAATTTCTTTTATTTGTTCAAGTGCATCATCAGGCAGGTCAGGTTTTTTACGGGAAACATCAATTATATCCTCAATTAATGTATTGAACTCATAACCTGAGGGAATACCATAAAACCTTACTCCTGTATCATTTCCTTCATCATCAACAAAAAGAGTAGCTGGAGTCATTTCAATATTGTATTTTTCAGCCTTATCGTCTCCCATTACTCCTTTCTCCAGTTTTATTCTATCATCCAATTCTGCTATTTCATCCAGTATTTCTGCAGTGTCATCACAGTACTCACAACCACTATCTTCAGAGAAAAAAAGTATATTTACCTCGCCTGCCAGTTTTTCCTGAAACATATCTTTAATCTTATCCTGCTCTTCATTACTAATTTTAGGCATAATCCCAACTCCTTTATACTAAATTTATTTTTATTTTTGCTTTTTCAAGCTTACATATAATATTATATCCAACCCATGGATAATTAAAGTTAAACACATTACATTACATAAAAAA
>CAZSTU010000005.1:0-21494 GCA_964609745.1 uncultured Halanaerobiaceae bacterium | reverse complement strand
GCAGAGAATCAGTCCAGGTTACAGATCTCATGCCTGCGATCAAAGCCCAGGCTATAGCTAAAATAACAGCTACAATAACCCCCACCATATATGGAATAGTACCTGATGACAGCCCACTCATAAGATAACCCACACCCATTAACTGCACGGCAAGATATGGTATTAAAAAAACACAAGCAGAAACAGCAGCAGCAATAGCAATCCAGCGGTTGTCATACCTGTCAGCAAGCATTTCATAGGGAGAAACATAATTAAATTTTTTCCCCACAAGCCAGAATCTCGGACCAAAAAAAGCTACAAGTGAAATACCTGATAAATATATTAATTCAAAACCAAGAGCTCCCACCCCACCTGAATAAGTATATCCAGCCAGTCCTACCATCATAAAAGCACTATAGGTGGTCGCACTGTAAGATAGAGCTGCTATTATCCCACCCGTAGATCTTCCACTCAAAAAATATTCTATTACACCTTTTTCCATACCTCGGCGTGATGCATAGGCAACCACAAATCCAATGATAGTATAAATTATTAAAGCCCAGTATACATTAACTGCTTTCATCTGTATCACTCCAGTATGTACATATTCTTATTGTTGAGTAAATGGCTGCCAGAGCAAAAACTATCCAGAATAAAAAGGCTCCTTTTACACTTTCAATCCCACTCAAAAAAAGATAGGGAACCATAAAAGCTGATGTGATCAAAAACACAAGCCAGCTTACCCATCTCCTTCTTAATTTTTGTATTGTTTTTTTGTCCATATTATAACCCCCGGCTAATTTGCTAATTTATCGAATAACTTTATAACTTCTGTTATCCGATTATACAGGACAGTATTTGTCTTGTCAAGTGTCTTTACACTTAATATAAATTAATTATTTATCCAGCAGATAACCCTTTTCTTTTAATACTTTTTTTACCCTTTTTATGACCATTTCATTTAATGCTTCTATAGTATGGAGATGTACACCATCTGTTAAAGCGGCCAGTAAACTGGCATTACTATTATTAATATTTTTCATAAATTCTTCTACATCAGCAGGGTTTTGAATCATCAGCATCCCTGTTAATTCACCATATAACGGGTGTTCTACACTAACATCTATAACCTTGGCTCCCTGGTTAACAATAGACATAAGTTCATCTTCTACCCTATCTTCCAGATGCTGACAGGCAATTGTGGCCTGCACGGTCTTTTCTTCTTTTCCCGGTAGTAAATAACCCTGGGAAGTGGCAAGTATATTTTCGCCTCTGGCCCGCAGCAGTGCCACATCCTGTACTATCACCTGTCTACTAACATTAAACTTATCAGCAAGTTTTGACCCAATAATCGGTTCTTTTGATTCATGTAACAATTCCAATAATTTGTTCCTTCTTTTTTTTGTTTCCATCTTCTTAACCCCCTGAACTATATTAGTTCTTGCCGGGAAGGATGAGGAATGGGCTCCAGTTTGTGAGCATTATTATTTGCAAGTTTCTCAATTTTTTCTTTAATCTCCCCATCTGCCTCACCTTTAAGTATATATTTATCTAACTGTTCGTAATTAAACCCAAGTTCATCTTCGTCAGTCTGGCCCTGCCATAATCCGGCTGAGGGTTTTTTGTTTATAATTTTTTGAGGAATCCCCATATTTTCAGCCAATTCCCTGACTTCTGTTTTTACCAGACGTCCAAGTGGTGCCAGATCCACTCCACCATCACCAAATTTAGTAAAATATCCTATCTTTAATTCACTCCAGTTATCAGTACCAATAACAAGATAATTATATTTTGCTGCAAAATAATAAAGTGTGGTCATCCTTAGTCTGGGTTTTATATTGGCGGCTGCCATATCTCTTGCAGAGTCAAATGTTTTTTCGCCGAGCAATATTTCTGCCATTTTATCAAAAACTGAAGAAAGATCTTTAACCATATAATCAATATTAAAACTTTCTGCAAGCAGGCGGGCATCATTTTCGGCCTCTTTATCACTGTAACAGGGCATTATTATTCCCAGCTCATTATCCGCAAAAGCCTTCTGACACAAAACAGCCGTTACTGATGAATCTATTCCCCCACTCAATCCTACAACAGCTCCTTTAGCCCCTGCTTTGTCCACTTTTTTTCTTAACCATTCTATTAATTTCTTTTCAACTTTATTATAATTAAGATCTGCCATTATATCACTCCTTTAACTGTAATTATTTTAACATTTTCCTATTTAACATTGCAACCTGAAATTTTATTCCTGCAAAACTTTGCTTGTCTGCAAATTATTGCAGGTTAGTTGTAGGTTAATAGTCAGACTTTTGGTCTTTATTTCAAAATGTATACTATTTTAGTAGTTATTGTAGCAAAAATCACTCTGGCATAATATTTGCAATTTATATTACTGCTTAATATTAATAATTTATATCCATAAATTTAAAGGAGGGCTTTTATGAGTGCCGAAACAAGTCAAAAAGAACGTGGAGTTATGGATCGTTTCCTAAACTTTATTGAAAAAGCAGGAAACAAACTACCACATCCCACCATCCTATTCTTCTGGCTGGCCGGAATAACTCTGTTAGTATCCTGGATTGTTGGCCGTTTTGGTGTGGCAGTAGAACACCCGGGAACTGGAGAAACAATAGAAGCTGTTAATTTAATTTCCCGCTCAGGATTCCAGCAAATCATGAGTGAAGCAGTAAGTAATTTCATTAATTTTGCTCCACTCGGTGTTGTACTGGTCGCTATGCTGGGTGTAGGAGTTGCAGAAAAATCTGGATTAATCAGTGCAGTTTTGAAAAAACTTGTTCTGGGAGCTCCCGAACGTTATATCACAGCTGCAGTAGTTTTTGCCGGAGTAATGTCCAATATAGCTTCTGATGCTGGCTATGTTGTACTGGTTCCACTGGGAGCAGTGATATTCGCTGCAAGAGGAAGACATCCACTTGTAGGTCTGGCAGCAGCTTTTGCAGGGGTTTCAGGAGGTTTTAGTGCCAATCTCTTGATTTCTACTCTGGATCCCATGCTGGCAGAACTATCCAGTGATGCAGCACAATTAATCGAAAGCGGTTACCAGGTACCACCTACTGCTAATTATTATTTTATGATTATATCCACCTTTGTTGTTACCATTATTGGGACCTGGGTTACTGAAAAAATAGTTGCACCCCGTTTTGGCGAATATACCGGTGACTACACTGAGGATCTGGAAGAATTGAAACCAAAAGAACAGCGTGGCTTAAATTCCGCTCTTTTGTGGGTATTAATCTTTATCGGTATTATCTTAATTATGACTGTACCTTCAAATGGACTTCTAAGAAGTGATGAAGGTAATTTAATTATGGGAAGTACTCCATTTATAAACGGTATGGTTCCTTTAATAGCATTATTCTTTTTCATTCCGGGTATTGCCTATGGTAAAAAAGTAGGTACAATACAAAACAGTGACAATGTTGCTGAATTTATGGATGAAACCATGGCCGATATGGGTATGTATGTAGCTCTAGCCTTTGCAGCAGGACAATTTGTTGCTTATTTTGAATGGTCCAATCTAGGAACAATTTTAGCAATAAGTGGAGCTGAATTTTTAGAATCAATTAACTTTACAGGTCTCCCGCTTATTATAGTCTTTATTGTGGTAGCCGGTTTCATTAACCTCTTTATTGGTAGTGCCTCAGCTAAGTGGGCAATTATGGCTCCGGTATTTGTACCTCTGCTCATGCAGTTAGGGTATGCTCCGGAGTTTGCACAGATGGCCTATCGTATTGGAGATTCTACCACAAATATTATTACTCCATTAATGCCGTATTTTGCAATAATAATTGCCTTTGCCAAACGCTATGATGAAGATGTTGGTATCGGAACACTTATCTCTACAATGATACCTTATTCTATTGCTTTTCTTGTCGGCTGGACAGTTTTACTCATTATCTGGTATATATTTAAACTTCCAATAGGTCCAGGTGGAGCTCTCTTTTTCTAAAATCATTTATATTTATTCTAATTTAAAAACCCTCCTTCCGGTATCTAACCGGGAAGAGGGTTTTATTTATTGCCTAGATAACATAATCACCGTCAGATTCAATTCTTTTTTCAAATTCTTCTTTTTCCTCTTCATAGCCTTCACGGCCAAAAACTCCATAAGTATAATTTTTACCCAGTTCCACTCCGGGCTGATTGAAAGCATTAATATTAAACAACTCTCCGGTAAAGGCTGTCTGTAACTCCATCATATAAATAAATTGCCCTATAGTCTCTTCATTGATTTCAGGCATTCTAATCGTTTCGTTTAACCTGCCTCTTCTGGCCAAAGCTAATTCTGTCGCCTTTTTTTCTGTCTTAATTAATTCATTTAAAGAATTTCCACCAAGATAACCAACACCACTTAAATCGCTATATTTCTCTGGTATTTCAACTTCATTATGATATTTATCCACTTCAATAAAGGTAATGATTTTATCAAAGGGTCCTTCCATGTAAAGCTGTACCTGAGAATGCTGATCGGTTGCTCCCAGAGCTTTTACAGGGGTTTGACCCACATTAACAACACTTCCATTTCTGTTAGTGGCCTTCCCAAGAGACTCTGCCCATAGCTGACGGAACCAATCAGCCATATCTTTTAGCTGGTGAGCATAGGGCATCATCACAGCTATATTTTTACCCTGATGATATGCCAGATAATGCAGCGCTCCATTGAGATAGGCAGGATTTTGCCATATATCTGCTGTTTTGCAGCGTTCTGCCATTCTGCGGGCACCCTCCAGAAGTTTGCCAATATTAATACCACAAAAAGCAGAAGAAACAAGTCCCACCGGGCTCAAAACTGAAAATCTCCCTCCCACATTTTCAGGAATATAAAATGTCTTCAAACCCTCTCTGGCAGCTATTTCTTTTAAAAAACCGGAATCTTTACTGGTTGTAGCTATAAAATGATCGGCCAGTTTATCCTCTCCCACCTTTTCTGCAACAGCTTCCCGGGCAATTAAAAACTGACTCATAGTTTCAGCAGTTGTTCCGGACTTAGTAATCACATTAAAAAGGGTTTTTTGCAGATCAAGAGTTTCCAGTAAAGCCTGCAGACGATCAGGATCGGAATTATCGGGGACAAAAAGCCGGGGTTTCCCCTTTCTTGCATTTGAATTTAAGTTATAGTATGGAGGATTTAAGGCTGTCTGAAGTGCTATATTGCCCAGGGCAGAACCACCAATACCTATAACAACAAAATTCTCAAATTCTTCCGCTCTTCCAGCCTCTTTTTCTATTTTAGCAATTAATTCTTCTTCCTGATATGGTAATTCCATAAAACCCATTTTCCCTTTATCTTTTTGTTCATTTAAAGATCTGTGAATTTCTTCTGCCTTTTTTTGCAGACTATCTACGTCATCTCTTTTTATTCCATGCTTTTTTCCGACCTTTTCGGCAAACATATTAGTAACATCAAGTTTTATTTTCCATTTATAACTCATTTTTTTCCCTCCTATTTTTCTTTACTTTCTTAGTCTGTCAAAAAAATTATATCAAAATTCCTGATCACAAACAAATCTAGAAATTGAATTTCCCATTATACTATGATATTATTAAAAACAGTAAATTAGCTAATTATTCTTAAAGTTAAATTATATATATTATTTTCTTTCCTGCTATGATGGTAAACTTCACCTACAAAATTCTTTCCAAATGAAAGAGGTAATAATCAAGATGAATAAAAATTTTTCAAAATTACTTTTTCAAATTAGACAGAGTCGGCAGTTAACCACTGCCGAAAAACTAATTTTAATATTACTGCTTCATTCAAATCTTATGGGAGAAACCCTTTCCCAGCAGAGGCTGGCTGAAGAAGCAGATCTAACCCTGCTTAAAACCCGGGAAACTCTTAAAATGTTAACAGAAAAGGGATGGCTTAATTCAGAAAAAGATAAGGAAAAGAAAATTTCTCTTGAAAAAAAATTAAAAATTAGTCAGAAGAAAAAATCAAAAGAATTGGATAAAAATATTGAACAAGATCAAAAAGGCCAAAAAATCATTAAAAAATGGTCTGAACTTTTTGGAACAAGACAGCTTACACCATCTGATTTTAGCAAAATTCAATCCTATCTTGACGATGGTCTGGAGGAAGAAGTTGTCATTGAAGTCATGAAAATTGCTGCTGAAAATGCCAGACGAAATCCTGTTCCTTATATGAATAAAATTATGACAAACTACCTTGAAATGGGCATTAAGACTCTTGAAGATTATAAAAAGGCCAGAAAGGAGAGGCAGGAAAGTGAAGGACAAATTCAGGGAGATAATAGAAAAAAAGAAAAAACAAAAAAACTCTATGACATTGAAGAACTCAAAAAAAGGGGATGGAACACCTAAAAGAAAAAAAATATCGAAGGATAAAATGATAAAGCGTTTAAAAAATGAATTTTTAAAAAACGCCAATATAGACCCCCTTTATGCAGGGTGCTCTTTTGGAAATTTTGACGAAAGTGTACTTAACAGGGAAAATCTTAAGCCATATAAGAGAATTAAAAAATATGCTGATAATATTTTAAGTGCTATGGGACTGCCCCAATCCGTTTATCTCCTCAGTGAGTATCCAGGTATTGGCAAAACACACCTGGCAGTAGCAACCCTGCGGCGGGCAGCAGAAAAAATAGCTGAAAATGAATATGAAGAAAATGAACTGGTTAAATATGGTATAAACCCTCGAACTACCAGCTGGACTCCAGTATATTTTATAAATGTTTCAGAAGGTTTGCAGGATATAAAAAATGATTATAGTGCTAATGGTATGGATTTCAAACAAACTCAGATTTTTAAAAGTGTAAAACAGGCCCGGCTTGTTGTGCTTGATGATATATTTAATGAATCAAGACATTCGCCTTTTGTACTGGAAACTATATTTTACTGGGTCGACTACCGTCTCAAAAACAATCTGGCCACTATATTTACCTCAAATCATAACTTTGAATTATATTTAGAAGATGAAACAAACCCCATTCAGGATGACAGGTTAAAGAAAATAGCAAGAAACACTGCTTCAAGGGTTGGAAAAATGGTCAAAGGTTATAAACTGGCATTCAAAAGCAGTCCGAAAACAGATTATAGACAGCGTTAAAGGTGGGATATATTAATGTTATCAAGAACTCAAACTGTAAAAAGATTAATAGAAATACGAAAAATAATCAGAAAAAATGAATTAAAAATAAATGAAGCTGATTTAAATAATCTTAAAAAAGAAATTGATAATCTTCTGACTGACGTTATTGGCGCTCCGGAAAAACTTCAATATAAAGTAAACGAGATACTTACAAAAGCTATAAAAGAAGAGATAAAGACCGAAACTGCTCTGGTAGCAATACACGAACTTGTTAATGAAGGTCTGGAACCGGTAAAATATAAAAAAAATAAAAAGAAAAAAAATACTTCCCCCAGCGATGATCTTTACGAAAAAAGAATAAAAAAAACCGGCTCAAATATTGATATCAAAGAACTGGAAAAGAGAGGATGGAACTCCTAAAGATGGGCTCCGCCCTCTCTACTTTTATATCTTTTAAGAATGATATTGCTTTTAACCCGGGTTATACCTTCTTGAGAATAAATTTTTTCTATGAGAAATTCTTCCAGTTCCTCGTGATCTTTAAGAAGAGAATGCATATGTAAAGTGCTGGCCCCTGTCATAAGATAAAGACTGTATACCCTTTCTTCTTCGGCCAGCCGATTGGCAACTTCATCAAGATGATTTGGTTCCACATCTATTTCAAAAAATGCTGAAAGTTTTTTTTCTATTTTCTCCGGATTAAGAACTACCGTGAATTTCTCTATGATCTCCTTCTCCTGCATTTTTACAATTCTCTCTCTAATACTTACCCTCGTTAAGTCCAGTTTACGTCCCAGCTCAGCGTAACTCGCCCTTCCATTTTCCTCCAGTTCTTTTAGTATTTGCCTGTCTATCTCATCAATCAATAATTTTCCCTCCCTTCTTTTCTTGATTAACCATAAAAAACAGCAAGTCCTGTGCCCAAAACTAAAAAACTAAAACCCACTACGAGTAAAAAATTGTTTTCAGACATAACACCCCAGTAAAGCAGCGGAAAATCCAACCAGGTAATAATCACCGACCAGAGCAGGCCATTACCTTTTTGTTTATTTTTTGCACCCATAATATACCCTCCCCATTTACATTGTATAAATTACCAGATATCCAATAATCCCACTAACCAGTCCCATTGCCAGAGCATATAAGATGGTTTTTTTAATAATTTCTCCCTCTTTGCCAACTATTCCTGTTACACCGGTGCTAAGAGCTACCGTCATGGGACAAATAATTTTGCCTGCTGCTCCACCGGTAGTCTGGAGCGCAGCAATCACAAGACTATTAATACCGAGTATTTCTGCTACATCACGCTGTAAGGCACTGAACAATATATTGGAAGATGTATTACTTCCTGTCATAAAGGTTCCGAGTATGCCAATAAAAGGGGAAACAAGTGGATATATATTCTGGGCCATCCTGGCTGTACCCCGGGCAAGATAATTTATCATTCCTGCCTCCATCATAACTACAGACATCATACTCATTGTCATAACAGTAACTGTAGAAGGAACTGCTTGCTTAACCATAGATCCCAATATCTTTTTCCAGTATTCTTTTTTCCATAATCCCCGCTTCTTATAAAAGATTACCGCCAGCAGAGAAGAAATAAAAATTAAAGTTCCTGGAGTTGTCAATAGGGCAATAGATGAATATGACTCCACAGCTTCATTGACAAAACCCAGAGCTGTTTCAGTGCGGGGAAAAGATAAACCTACCTGCCAGCCAGAAAGCCAGTCATTTAATGGTGTTAGATATACTCCAAATACTATACCCAGTAATAAATAATATGGGGCAAATGCTACATGAAAACCAGGTTTATTAGCAGCCTTTTTTTGTTTTATTTCTTTTTCAGGCTTATACCAGGGTGTGCGGGGCAAAATTACTGCTCCCACCAGCAGTCCAACAACTCCGGCGACCAGTGAAGCAATATATGGCAATACAAAAACTGCCGTAAGTATGAGGGTAAGGGCCATACTGCTACCCATTAATATCACAGCAGGAAAACCTCTTTTAATGCCCTGCCAGCCATTATATAGTGAAGAAATCCCAATTCCGGTCAATATACAGCTTATACCCAAAAATATACTGCTCCAAAAAGCTAATCCTTCAGGACTAAGTTCAGTCAATTGCACAAGGACTCCATAGGATGATCCAAGAGAGCCAAATGTAACCGCCCAGGCATGCCCCAAAAGAGAGGCAGCAGCAGCAATAACTGGATCAAAACCCAGACCTACCAGCAAAAGGGCAGCAACTACCACTGGTGTACCAAATCCGGTAACCCCCTGAATAAAACTTGTTAATCCCCAGCCAACTACTAACAACTGTAATAATCTGTTTCCCCCGGTAAGGGCGGTGAATTTATCAGCAATTACTTCAAAACCATTTATCTCTTCCACAATATTAAAAAGGGCCATTGCTCCCCAGATAATATATAGTATAAATACGGTTGTCCATAGACCTTTGAGAGAGCCCACTGCCAATAATTTCAAATTACCCCCAAAAACAAAATAAGCTATACCAACAGCTATAAACCAGCTAAGCGCACCTGCCTTCCCTCCGCTCCAGCGAAAAACCATCATTAGAGTTAAAACAGCTATAACAGGCAATAAAGCCATAAGCCACTGCACTATATCCAGATTGTCTGCCATAATATCTTCCACCTCTATTAATGTATTTTAATTATTATATTCAGTGTGAATATTATAACATATAACCTAACAAATATTCAATTATAATTAAAATAAATATACAGTTTGTTTTGCAAAATTAAATATTTAAACCATAAAGTTTACAAAAAACTCAATTTTATTTACAATGTAAAAAAAGAGCAGCTCTATAAAGAACTGCTCCTGCCGGATTCACATATTAGCGCAAACGTTTATATGGATCCTGCGCCACTCTTTCAGCCGCCATCTGATCTTCCACTTTTTGAATGGCCGCTCTAACCAGTGATCCGGCTTCACGGGTGGTAATATTACCCCAGTCACCATCCTGAACCTTGTGTGCAAATCCCAGTTCTCGGGCCAGTTCATATTTGGTCTCATCTGACATATAACGTGCCATTCCGGGGAAACCACCTCCATTTATTATTTTGTCAGTATAGAGAAAAAATAATCAGGTTAAATATAGAAAACCGGCAGTTTAATATCTGCCGGTTTCTTAAATATTATTTTTATCTTAAGATGAAATTTATTCTTCTACAATGATTTCTTTTTCCCCAACCCAGTGATCATGTAAATTGCAGAATACATATGAACGAAGGGTACAGGATTCTTCAAGCTTAATACTCAAAGTAACTTCCGCTTTAGCTTCAGGGGTAAAGTCAACCCGGGCCAGCTGATAATAATCAGCATGTAAAGTTACATATTGTATATAATGATCAGGGCCCATGGGATGGTCTATTTCTTTACCCATGGTAATTTTTACATCAAAATATTCACCTTTTTTCACCTTATCCGGAGCCTGAATGTAAGGGACATGTTTTTTCTCCAGAGCAGTCTTTTCTTCACCGGTGTTCTCAAGTTTATTTAACTCATATTTTGACATAAATCTTCCTCCTTTATAATTTTATTATTCTCTAAACTCTTTAAAATCTTCTTCAGGTGCACCGCAAATCGGACATTTGCCTGGAGTATCATCTTTAACAGTATGTCCACAAACTTCACAGACGCTTACATATTCCAGATCATAATCTTCACCATTTTCAACCGATTCTTTAGCCTCCCTGTAAAGACGGGCATGTATTTTTTCGGCTTCACGGGCATAACGAAATGAACGAAGGGCATCCTTTTCATCCTGTTCAGAAGCTACCAGATGAAAGCTAGGATACATCTGTTCTATTTCATACTCTTCACCAGCAATTGCCCCTTCTAAATTTTCAACCGTAGAACCCAGTCCAAAACCTGCACCTGAAGCTACCAGGAAGTCTCCCTTAACATTCTCTAAGGCTTCAAAGTGATTGGAAGCATGAACCTCTTCAGCATATGCAATAGCCCTAAAAAGCAATCCTACATTGGGATAGCCATCTTCTTCTGCTTTTTGCCCCCAGACCTGATAGCGTTGATAAGCCTGACTCTCCCCACCAAAGGCAGAACGTAAATTTTCAGCAGTCATTTCATTTTTCACCATAAAAACCATTCCCTTCTTAGATCAACTAATAATCATTATCATTAAAAGTATATCATTTATTAGTATCTCTGTCAAGATTATTATTAGCAGCAGCTTACATAAAATATTGAGGAGCAAAAATAACAAGATTAGCCATATTTATCCAGTAAATCCAGAGAATTGTACCGCTAACAGCTATTAAAGGATTCAGCTCATCATCAGTGACTGCCTGAGTGAGAAGGGCCATGACCCCAACAAAAGCAGAAGCAAAAATATACGGTATATATACTCCATCAGGAGTTTTCGGGAAAAATAAATAAGATATATTGCTGGCGAAATACAATAAAAATAGTAATATAACAAATGTCAGGCTAAATGAAATATAAATATTATCAAACAGATTTTTTATTTTTTCCCATCTAAATTTAACCGCAGGAAAATAAATTAATGCTACTATTAACCCTGTAAAAAATACTAAGTGAAAATTCCTGAAAACCGACAAAAACGGTGTTCCCAGAAAATAGATGGGTAATGATAAAAGGCTCGAACCTTTTCTGGAAGAATGTAAACCCACTATTTCCATAAATCCTATATCTCTTCCATATATATTATTGGAATAATAAAGGCCAGGTTGATTTTCATCATTTTCTATCCAGAGTAAATGTTCACCTTCTTCTGTTGAAAATATTTTTGGATTTTTACTTAAATTAAACTGAGAAAAAAGTCTGTCACCTCTGCCCGATAAATCTATTTGATCAACTTCATCCAGATAAAGAAAGGAGGAAGCTCTTTCAAATTCTCTATATACAAAATAATATTTATCCCCTTTCCTTGTATAATCAGGACTTACTCTTGTTTTTGTTCCCGCTCTTTTTTCTTCACTGACTTTATCCATCTGCAGATCATATTTCAAATGCTGTAAATATAAATTTTCACCTTTAACATCATATTTTTGAAAAAATACATGTATATCATTGTCTTCGGATATTAATCGGGGCTGACTGTATTTATTTTCAAATCTGGCTCTTGTTAGAGATTTAATATTACTTTGTTGATTTAATTCTTTATCAAAAAATTGCATTGCTATATTATGCTGATTATTTTTATCTTTAGATCCAGAGAAAACCATTCCTGGATCCTGTCTTAAAAATGCCAAAACTATATTATTATTATGCAGGCTCAGATCCGGATATCGCAAGTTAAGACTACGGCTATTATCTTCTGCTTTATCAATAACAGTCTTCTTCTTGTAATTATCCTCTTTTAAGTTATACTTAACTAACTCAATTACATAACTTTTTTCCCTATCTGCAAAATATGCTAAATAAAAATCATTTTTTTCTCTAATGCTTTTTAGTCCATTAGCATAAGAAAGATTATCTATAATTACCCTTTCCTCAACTATCTCAAAACTTTGGTTAATTCGGAAATACTTAAGGCTCTGCTCTGAATCTCTTTCACCAGTAATAGCAAATAGTATTATATCATCATCAATTTGATGCAAACTAAAGTTGTTAAGTGAGCCTGCAGTAATAAAATTTTTTTTATCCAGAGTTTCACCTTTAAAATTATGACTTTGTAAAAATAATGTCTCCTCTTTACTTTTCCTATCCCGCTGTAAATATGCAGTAACAAAATTTTCAGAAAAAATAGTATAATCATATTTTCCACTATAAGCAGTATCAGTTAACTCCACAGGAGAAGACCAATCAGGATCTCCCACATGAGCCAGAGTTTCTTTGTTGTCTCTATTCTGCCACCAAATACTAAAACTAAAAGTAGCTACAATTAAAAACGAAACAAGAAAAAAAATCAAAAGAGGTCTCCAGTTTATATTCTTCATTTATTATCACCCTTATAAAAATTTACCACACTAGAGCAGTTAAAAAGGCTGCCCCCACTCACATTATACCGAGCTGAGAGAGAACAGCCTTAAATAATCACATTATAGTCATGACTTCTGCAGTTTTGGATCAAGAGCGTCCCTTAATCCATCACCTATAAAGTTAATGCTAAGCACTGTAATAACAATCATAATACCGGGTGGTAACCAAAACCAGGGCATAGCTTCAAGGATTGACACACTTCTGGCTGCTTCCAGCATGCTGCCCCAGCTAGGTATAGGAGGCTGTACTCCAAGCCCCAAATAAGATAGACCAGCTTCAGAAAGAATTGAATAAGCAACACGTAAAGTAGCGTTTACAATTATAGGAGCTACAGTATTGGGGAAAAGATGTTTGATCATAATTCTAAAGTCACTACCACCTAGTGCCCTGGAAGCATGTATAAAATCCCTTTCTCTGAGCGAAAGTATATTACTTCTTACTATACGGGCTATACCGGTCCAGCTTAAAACACCAATTATAACCATCAATTTATAAAGACCGGGGCCCCAGATAGACCCAATGGTAATCGCCATTATCAAAAAGGGTATACTCATAAATACATCTATCAGGCGGGTAATTAATGTATCCACCCAGCCACCAAAGTATCCGGCTATAAGGCCCATCAAAGTACCCAGGGTAACCGAAATAACCATTGCTACCAGTCCAACAGTCAGGCTTATTCTCCCCCCATATAAAAGGCGGGACAGAACATCGCGGCCAACCCTGTCAGTACCCAGTGGATAACTATCATTTGGCGCCTCTTTTGAATCTAGTATATTTGTTTTATAGGGGTCATGGGGGGCCAGCTGTGGAGCAAAAACAGCAGACAAAACTACAATTATCATAATAAAAAGCCCAGCCATCGCCAGTTTATTTTTCTTAAAATGACGCCAGGCTATTGCCCAGGGTGATTCAGCTTTAATTTCTTCGTTATTATTTTGGCTCATATTATTTGTCCCTCCTTTTAATCATATTGAATTCTTGGATCCACTACTGCATACATGAAATCAGCAAGCAGGTTGCCCAGGAACACAAATATAGCAAATAATGTATCTCCACCAAGAATAACTGTATAATTTCTCTGCCAGACTGCTCTAAGCAGTAAACGTCCCATTCCCGGCCAGGAAAAAATTTCTTCTATAATAACAGATCCACCAAAAATCATGGGAACAGAAAGACCGATTAAAGTAATTATCGGCAATAAAGCATTACGAAAAGCATGTTTATATATTACAACTCTCTCCGTCAAACCTTTTGCCCGGGCTGTCCTGATATAGTCCTCTTTAATTACTTCCAGCATACTGGAACGCATATAACGGGTCATACTTGCCACCCGCGCCATTCCCAGAGCTAGAACAGGTAGTACAGCATGATGAAGATTAGTCCAGATTGTTCCTCCCCCCATGGGATCCGAAAATCCACCTACAGGGAAAATAGGAAATTTTAAGGCAAAAATATAAAGTAATAATAAACCCAGGAAAAAGCTGGGCATTGATACTCCCAGAAAAGCACCAAAGGTAGCAATATAATCGAAAATAGAGTATTGTCTGGTAGCAGATATAATTCCAATGGGGATGGCCACTACAATACTGACTATCATCGCTCCAATTGTAAGATATAGGGTGGGGATCACCCTTTCACTAATCATATTTGCTACAGGCCTGCGGGTAGAATCCATAGAATAACCCATATCACCCGTGATAAACTTGCCCAGCCAGCGGGCATACCTGACCATTAATGGATCATTTAAGCCCATTTCCTCATATCTCCGCTGTAAATCTTCCTTACTTATAGTCGGATCTTCCAGACGAGCCAGGGGGTCCCCCGGTGCAAGATTGATCATAATAAAAATCAAAAGGGTAACAACAAGGATCACCGGTATACCCTGGAGCAATCGTCGTATCATGTATTGATACATAATTTACCCCCTTAATAATTTCATCAGACATAGAGCAGATGGGGTAGTACCACCCCATCTGCTTTTTTTGTAGTAGTATTTTTACTGGTTAATATTACAATATTTATTCCAGATATGCATATTAATGAAGGTCAACCCATTTATTCACGTTCATCTTCAGGTATCCAGGCCTCTTTGAGTAGATCCCATTCATGGAAGGGATTAGTTGTTCCTGGATCAGGGTCAAAACCTCTGACTCTATCATTAATAGCGTGTACATAAATATCAGCATACATAGGCAGATATGGCATTGATTTATTCCAGATCTTCTGGAATTCTACATATAACTGACGGCGTTCATAACGATCAAGAGTAGAACGGGCCTCTTCTATTAATTCATCTGTTTCATCATTACCAAAACCGGTATCATTCCAGTCACCTTCTGTATGCCATGTATTATAAGGATCGGGATCTGCCCCAAAACTCCAGCCCATAAACCAGCAGTCCAACTCCCCATCATCAACATCTTCTCTCAAGGTATTAAACTCCATTTTTTCAACCTCTACATCAAACCCAATACTATTGAGATTATCCTGTGTCAACGCAACTAACTGGTCAATAAACTGAGAACCGGAAGAAACATTAATGGTAAAGGAAAGTGGTTCTCCATCTTTATGATAAACTCCATCTTCCATCTCCCAGCCATTATCTTCAAGAATTTCCTGAGCCTTGTCTGGATCATGTTCATACTGCCTCAAGTCATCAGTATAAGCCCAGCTGGCCTGAGAGATAGGGGAATTAACATTTATCGCCAACCCATTCATTACCTCTTCATGGAAGCCGGTTCTATTACTGCCATAAGCTATTGCCTGACGTACAGCACGTTCAGATACAGGAGAATCATCCCTGTTTAGATTGAAGGCCAGATATCCAAAACCATTTCTAATCTGAGGATGCATGGTCACATTATCAAGTTCTTTTACACGGTCATAATCTTCAGCCAGAATCTGTCCATAATCTATTTCTCCTCTTTCCAGCTGCATAACCATGGACTGTTCATCAATATAATTCCAGACTACATTGTCCAGATAGGGTCTGCCTTCACGATAGTCCTCAAAAGCTTCCACTCTGGTATATTCATCAGCACTATATTCCACAAATTCAAAGGGACCTGAACCAACTGGATCCTGATTGAAATCAATTTCATCAAGTTCATCCGGATCATATTCACTTAAAATATGCTCGGGAACAATCCCAAAGGTGGTTGTCTGTACAAGCAAGGGAGCGTAAGTGTCTTCTAGAGTAATTTCAATGGTGTGATCATCAATAACCTCTATACCTCGTACATCATCGGCTTCTCCATCTCTGTATTCTTTAGCGCCCAAAATGGGTTCAAAGTTTGAAGCGCGAACTCCTGCATAATCGGGGTGGAGAAACATTTCAAAAGTATATTCTACATCTTCAGCAGTTACAGGTTCACCATCATGAAATTCTGCTCTTTCATCAAGATAAAAAGTATAAGTTAGATTATCATCACTTACTTCCCAGTCCTGAGCCAGAGCTGGCTGAGGTTCATAATTTTCATCAACAGTGGTTAAACCTTCAAAAACCAGGGCTACTATATCACTATCATAGGTTGTTTCAGAAAAAAGTGGGTTAAACATACCTTCTGGTGATTGTGTTTCAGCAAGACGAAGTGTTCCACCATAGGTAACTTCTTCCAGTTCTTCTTCTGGCGATTTTTCATCCTGAGCCATTACTCCCAAGCTTAAAGAAAATACTAACATCAGTGTTAATACTAAAATTGCAGTTTTTCTCACTTAATAATCCCTCCTTGAATTTTTAAATGCCCCTTTTTCATAGATGTAAAATACTTAAAATTAAAGAATAAACCTTCTTTTTTCTTTCCCCTCACCTCCTTTATATTATAGATAAATATAACATGAAAAATTCTTTACTAAATTTTAAAAATATTTTAGTGAAAAATTGCCATAGTACCCTATTTCTACTCCATTTAATAGGATACAAGAAAATATGTTTAACTGTCAAATATAATTCATTTTAAAAATATTCTTCAGAATGAAATATACTAAAATATATCCTTAAAACTCACTTATACTCTTTATTTTACTTTAGATTAAAATAATTGGCAATATTGGCTTCCGGCTTAATTACAGGCGTGATTTTGTCAGATTTACTTGTAATAAGAGTGGTAACACCCGGGCCATGTCCCATCTTAATACAGTCACTGTGTACCACAACACCTATACTGCCAGCACCTTTTTTGTATTCACGACCATATGTATTATCACAATCTTCCAGATAAACAATATCACCCAGTTTAAGATTATCAAGACCGAGTTCTTCAATTTCTTCTTTTTCCCCTGTTGTAATATCATAATCACCAAGACCGGTAGAGGAAGACCCAATACCTGAACCCATCAATCTTGCTGGGACTTTAGCAGTTACAGGCACCTCTATTTTTTCGCCTGTATCTTTTACCTCCATTTTTTTTAACATAACCGGTGAGAGGTTATAAATCTTTATTTCCGGGTAATTTACAAACTCCAGACCCTGTCCATAGGCTTTTACTAATATCTTATCTCCAATTTTCATCTTTTCAAGGTCTTCTTCCTCAAAGTATATAAGTACATGATAAATCCCACCGTGAAGACCAGTTACTATACCTTCTGCTCCTTCGGCTTCTCCCTCCACCACTCGAGCTTTATTGCCCACACAGGCCAGCAGACTCAAACCATAAGTCTCGTTTTGTCGTGAATTATCACTTATTTTCATGCTAACACCCGGTTCAATATGATCCCCTGCCCAGCCAAAAGCAGGATCTCCTACCTGCACATTATAAGAAATGCCGCCTGTACCGGGTAAAATATTTCCCCGGCCCTCCCTGTCCATACGATAAGGTGTGCGAGCAGCCAGGGGATGAGAAATGGAACCCTGTACAGCCTGTCTTACAAGTTTATCTTCATTTGTTTTCATTAAGATAGGGCCTCCCTTAGATTTTTATTATTTTTTAAATATTTTTTTTCCAGTTCAAATCGAGCAGTTTGCTGAGGATCAACCACCTGGCAGATGCGTGCATCTCCCACCAGACTCAAAAACATTCCGGCTTCTGCCAGCTCAAAATTATGATAATCCCGCAAAAAATCCACCATATTATCTGTAGCATCTTTAACTGCCCTGTCAAGGGTTTTTGCGGAAGCTATTGTCGAAATTCTCTTGCTATCTTCAACAAGAGGTAAGGGTAGTTCTTTATCTTTTATTACTTCTACTTTTAATTTTGCCCTACCCCTGCACTCCGCACCACATACTACAATTTCACCGTCTCCCATAAGAGCATGGAAATCTCCCATGGCCAGCAGAGCCCCCTCTACTTCCACCGGTAGATAAAGTGTGCTTCCCGCTTTAATTCGTTTACAATCCATATTACCACCGTGGTAATCTGGAGTACCATTGGGCACACTGCCCTCGGCCGGTGCAGTCCCAATTACACCTATCATGGGTTCAAGTGGGAGATAAATATCATCATTAAATTTAAGTTGATTATTTTCTACAGGAAGAATTTTTGTAGTGCTTTTTTTCAGCCTATCGCCAATGACTCCTTCCCCGGGAGCAGCAATCATTACCGCCTGCCCACCTACTTCTATTTCTTTTATATCAACAGCCAGTATATCTCCCGGTTTAGCTCCCTTTATATAAATAGGACCGGTAGCAGGATTTATACGTTCCCAGTCCAGTTCATCCAGACTATCTTCCTCTTTTTGTAGTTGACTGCGAAAACAATCATCAGTACTTACCTCTATTTCACTCTTATCCTCTATTTCAACTACTGCTTTATGTTTTGAACTAAAATTATATATTACATTTTCATCGTCTATATTGTAACTCATTTACTTCACCACCTTTTTAAAATTTTTCTTTGTGCATAACTTCCTGCAAACTTCTTTTGCGGGGCATACCGGGTTCACCGATCGGATAACCTATAGGCAGCAGGGAAATAAGTACGTATTCTTCAGGCATCTCCAGTAAATCTTCAATATCTGAACTGTAGTCTTTTTTATAACCAGCTACCCAGCAGGAAGCCAGACCAAGAGCATGAGCCGCCAGTAAAATATTTTCTGTTGCTGCAGATCCATCTTCAACATCATGTTCTGTTTTTTTGCTACAGACAGCAATACATACCGGGGCATCTTCTATAAAACTGCCGTAGGTGGCCAGCCCTGCAATTTCTTTTCTTTTATTTTTATCTTTTATAACTATAAACTCCACAGGCTGTAAGTTATTACCACTTGGTGCAAGTCTCCCGGCATCAATAATTTCCTCTATTAGTTTATCAGAAACATTTTTATCCTTAAATTTACGAACCGATCTTCTCGTTTTTATTACTTCTACAAAATCCACCTAAATCCCTCCCTCGTTTCCTAATTTTTTTAATAATAACAATTTTATACTTTACTTTATTAATAACCTAAAATCTTAACACTTTATCCTGTTAAAAATTAAACCCTGTATTTTCCACCAGAATAGCGACAAATTCCTCCAGATATTCCTTTTCCAGTGAGCCAAAACGTCCCTTAACAGGACTATCAATATCCAGCACACCTTTTATCTCATCCTCATCAAATATGGGAACTACTATCTCTGATTCTGATGCTTGATCACAGGCAATATGCCCCTCAAACTGATGCACATCTTCCACTACATATGTTTTCCTATCTTTTACTGCAGTTCCACACACACCATTACCAATCTGAATACGAATACAGGCGGGCAAACCCTGAAAGGGACCAAGAACCAGCTCTCCCTTTTTCATCAGATAAAAACCTGCCCAGTTAACCCGATCAAGCTCATTGTAAAGCAGAGCTGCAGCATTGGCCAGGTTGGCAGTCCAGTCATCTTCATCTTCAACAAGTCCCAGGAGTTTTTGGTTAATCAGTTTTAAATTTTCTTCTCTATTAATAAATTTCACCTCCTCATATAGTTGTTATGTACCAAATAAATTTTATCACAAAGAAAGGGCCCGTGCAAAAGAGGACTTTGGAGATTTTAACAGAAGTTTAAAATTAAGAAGTTATATAAGTTTTACAAAAGGAGATGAAAAAATGAGTGATATGAATTTTAAAAAATTAAAGGAAAATTTAAACAATCATACAGAAGATATTATCTTAGAGGAAATGGAAGATTTATTAAATAAAGATAAGTTTGCAGATGTCTGCACCTGTGAACAGTGTCTTCTGGATATGGCTTCATATAGCTTAAATAGAATCCCGGCAAAATATATTGCCAGTCATACAGGAAATCTTCACGCCAAACTGGCCGAATTTGAACAACAATTTCGTGTTGATATAATTACAGTCGTAACTCAGGCCATTAGAGTTGTAAGTAAAAATCCCAGACATTAATTACAAAAACCCCCTTCATCCTGTGAAAGGAAAAGGGGGCAAAAACCTGTATTAAGTATATAGCCTTTATTAAGCATAAAGTTCAGTAAATATTTCTCTTAACTTTTCATTTTCCCGCATAATCTCCAGAGAAATTTCAGCATGGCCCCTGGTATAACCATTACCAACTATCATTTCCACATCTTTACCTACACCTTCTGCTCCCAGTGCGGCCTTGGTAAAGCTGGTAGCCATACTGAAGAAATAAATCAAACCACCATCCTTGCAGGGAAGGATTGATCCCATTTCGGTGTTGGGTATGTTGACATTATTAATTACTACATCTACCAGTTCTCCATCAGTAGCTTCCCTGACAAGTTCCAGAACTTCCATGGGCTTTGTAGCATCACCCTGCAGAACTTCGTCAGCCAATCCCAGTTCTTCTATACGCTGGGTGCTGGCATCACTGTGGCCCATTCCCAGAACCTTACCGGTAACTCCTGCCCGTTTTTTGGCTTCATGTAGACAGAGAAGACCGGACTTGCCACCGGCTCCAATAATCAATACATTATCACCCGGTTTTACCAGTTTAGCTGTCTGAGCAGCTGCACCGGCTACATCAAGTACAGCCAGGGCTAAAGTGTCCTCCATGTCTTCAGGCAGCCTGGCATAAATGCCACTTTCAAAGAGAATTGCTTTACCATCAATATGAACCTGGTCAATATCTTTTTTAACCTCTTTAATTTTATCGATACGCAGGGGAGTAAGGGAAAGGGAAACAAGAGTAGCTATCCTGTCTCCTACCTCAAGGTCACGGTCCTGAAGAGCAGGCCCAATCTTTTCTACTTCACCAATTAACATTCCCCCGGACCCGGTTACAGGATTGTGGTGTTTACCCCTCTCCTTAACTATTTCCTTCATACGGGCCTTGATTTTTTCTACATCACCCTCTGCTTCTTCTTCAATCTGAGTAAAGCTGGCTGAATCAATATTCAAAGTCTGAACATCAATAAGTATCTCATTATCATAAATCTCCATGGTATTATCAATCTTATCTGCAGGTTGTGGTAAAACACCTTCAGGTTCTATAACACGATGTACACCATATTTATTTCCTTTTTTCATTACGATCACATCCTTTTTTGATTTTATTAAAA
>CAZSTU010000004.1:10110-22264 GCA_964609745.1 uncultured Halanaerobiaceae bacterium | reverse complement strand
AATCCAAAAATCGCACAAGAAAGATTAGGTCATGCAAACATTAGTTTAACTCTCGATACCTATTCTCATGTAATACCCTCAATGCAGAAAGAAGCTGCTAAAAAAATTAAAAATGCCTTATTTTAATTGCAATGGCTACGAAATGGCTACATTGTCATATAAAACAAAAAATCCCCCTTTATTAAAATGGGGGTTGATCACTGCTATAACAGGATAAAAAAATGGCGTGCCCGGAAGGACTCGAACCCTCAGCCTACTGATCCGTAGTCAGTCGCTCTATCCAATTGAGCTACGGGCACGCAAAATTATTAACTTTTCTTACTGCACAAACTATTATACATACAAAATCTGTCCTTGTCAACCCTTAATCACACACACATTTTCACCATAATAGTTAAACTATACAAAAAATGTTGCTCCTAATAACTTAATTAATAACTACTCACTTTTGTTTTTTAAATCCCTAATAATTTGATTAAATTCTTCTTTATCAATTTCCCCATGGGCATAACGCCTGCGGGCTATTTCTATAGCACTACTGTTATTTTCTTTTATATCCGAATTGTCTCTTTCTATATTTTTTCTTTGCGGAAAATTTTTATCATTTACTGCACTTTTAACTATATAAACTATTCCTAATACAATAACCACCCATAATAACGCCATCATTATGCCACCTCCCCATCCTCTAGCTGTATACAAACCACGCCTGCCGAGAAAAGCAAAACACAAATGAGACATTTTTTAACCTCCCCAAAGTAATTTAATCTATATAATCAGGTTTAATATTTTTTCTTCTTAAGAGATTGGCATTTGTCACAACGGTTATTGAACTTGTAGCCATTGCAATTTCAGCAATAACAGGATGCAATAAACCTACTACTGCCACCGGAATAGCTATCAAATTGTATATAAAAGCCCAGAAGAGATTCTGTCTTATTTTACGAAAGGTAGCCCTTGATAATTTTACTGCAGTAACTACTGCAGATAAATCCCCACGAACAAGAGTTATATCTGAAGACTCTATGGCAATATCAGTTCCTGTGCCGATTGCCACTCCTACATCGGCTCTGGTGAGAGCAGGCGCATCATTTATACCATCACCAACCATTGCTATTCTCCCATATTTTTCTTGTATTTTTTCAATTTCTTCTACTTTTCCATCAGGCATGACATCAGCGACAACCTTATCTATTCCTACTTTATCTGCTATTGCCCTGGCAGTTCGTTTATTATCACCTGTAATCATTGCTGTCTTAAGTCCCATACTTTTAAGGGCCTTAATGGCTTCTCTGGAATCACCCTTTAATGTATCTGCTACACCAATGACCCCTAATGCTTTGTCATCCTTCACCACCAGCATTGCTGTTTTTGCCTCTTTTTCAAGTTTTTTCAGAATATGTTTTAAGTCTTCAATATTAATTTCATTTTCTTTCATAAATCTTTTACTGCCTACTCTTATTACACCCTTCTCAGTTGTGGCCTGTACTCCTCTTCCGGTAACCGCAGAAAAATTATCAATATCCAGTAATTCTAAATCTTTTTCTTTAGCTTTATTTACTATTGCTTCTCCCAAGGGGTGTTCAGAGCCAGATTCAGCAGAGGCAGCCAGAGTCAATAATTCGTTTTTTGAAGTCTCGCCGTTAGTGACTATATCAGTTACTTTCGGTTCTCCTCTGGTAATTGTCCCTGTTTTATCAAATACTATAGCTTTAATATCTTTCATGATTTGAATTGCTTCTCCCTGTCTAATTAATACACCATTTTCAGCTCCCATTCCACTACCAACCATAAGGGCAGTCGGGGTAGCAAGACCAAGAGCACAAGGACAGGCTATTACCAGTACTGCAATAGTTGCAAATATGGCCAGGGTAAATGTCCCCAGAGTTGGTTCCACCCAGGGAAGAAAATTGGCCGCCCAAAACCCGACCTGTCTTAAGGTTTCAGGAAATATTAACCAGATAAAAAAAGTAAACATTGCTATAACCAGAACTGTAGGTACAAAAATGCCTGTAATTTTATCTGCAAACTGCTGAATGGGAACTTTTGTCCCCTGTGCTTCTTCTACCATCTTGACTACCTGTGCAAGAAAGGTATCTTTCCCAACCCTTGTAGCTTTCACCTTTATTAGTCCATTTTTGTTAACAGTTGACCCAATAACCTCATCCCCTTCGGAACGAGAGACAGGCATTGATTCACCTGTAGCCATTGATTCATCAATTGTTGTTTCGCCTTCAACTACTTCTCCATCAGTTGGGATTTTTTCACCCGGTCTAACAAACATTATATCTCCAGGTTGTATTTCTTCTACTGGAATTTCTTTTTCCTGATCGTTTTCTATAATAGTGGCCTTTTTAGCCCCTAATTCCATTAGTTTTCTTATTGCCTGTGAGGCCCTGCCTTTAGCAGTTTCTTCAATATATCTACCTGTCAAATGAAAAGCCATAATCATTGCTGCCACTCCAGCATAATTGGCAATGGGTGTAAAGAAAACAGCCGGTCCGGTAATAAATGCAGCACCTGTCCCCATGGATATTAATACATCCATATTGGCTCCTCCGTGGCTAACAGAGCGGTAAGCACTAATATAGGTTTGTCTGCCAAAAATAAAAAGTGGAGGAACTGCCAGTAGAATCATTCCCAGATCAAAAATAAATTGATTGGGCCAGGTAACCCCAAAGATCATTTCCGGAATCATCCAGATAATAATGGGGATTGTAAATATCCAGGTTCCAGTCATTTTTCTTTTTGCTTCATCCATTTTTTCTTTATCTTGATTTTTTTGTTCTGCAGAGTCAAGGTTTTTTCTGTTTTCAGAAACAAATCCTATAATTTCATAACCACTTGCTTTAACTAATTCCACAAATTCATCTCTTTCAACCAAATCAGGATCATACTCAACAGTTCCTCTATCAGTGGCTATATTTACATCAGCATTATATACTCCCTCATGAGCCTCTAAGTTTTTTTCTATAGTTTGTGCACATGATGCGCAATTCATACCTTTGATATCAAAAATAAGTTTTTCTTTTTTTCGGCGCACATCATAACCTGCATCTCTTACTATTTTCTCTAATTTATCTTGCTTAATTTTTTCAGGATCATAATTTACATAAGCTTTTTCAGCGGCAAAATTTACACTTGCATCAATTACTTCCTCTGACTCATTAAGTGCTTTTTCAATGGTCCGGGCACAGGCTGCACAGTGCATGCCCTCAAGTTCAAGGGTAGTTTTTTCCACTATCTTCACCTCCAGGATTATTTTCAAAATTAATTTAATAATATTATTTTACAACTAAACACAATTATACCTTTCAGATACCCCTTTGGGGTATCTTTGTTTTTAACATAACATTTACACATTAAAAAGTCAAGTAATTTTGTCAGGTTTTTTTGCAAAAAAAAAGAACCGGCAATATACCGGTCCAAATAATAATAACATTTTATTTAGTCAATTTTTTTATTTTCTCCCAGCGTTCGTCAACATGTTTTTGAACTTCTTTAATTATATCTTTATTTTCCTCTTTAAATAAGTGCTGGAATCTGCCCTGGGGTTTCAGCCATTCTTCAATTGGCTTTTTCTCCCTGGGCTCATAATTTAACTTCCATTCCCCATCTTCTATTTCAAAAAGCGGCCAGAAGCAAGTCTGAGTTGCTATTTTGGATAATTCAATACTCATGTCAGTTTCACTACGCCAACCGCGTGGACAGGGTGCCAGAACATTTATAAAGGTAGGTCCATCCACTGCCAATGCTTTTTTAACCTTATTAATCAAATCCTGGGGCCGCCAGGGAGCAGCCTGAGCAACATATGGAATTCCATGAGCAGCCATAATATCAGTTAATTCTTTACGATATTGTTGTTTGCCCGGTATCTTTTTGCCTGCAGGTGAGGTAGTAGTACTTGCACCCTTTGGAGTGGCACTTGAACGCTGAATACCAGTGTTCATATAAGCCCCATTGTCATAGCAGACATACAGCATATCATGACCGCGCTCCATAGCTCCTGAGAGTGATTGAAAGCCAATATCATAAGTTCCGCCATCACCACCAAAGGCAATAAAGTCATAGTCTTCGTCTACTTTACCCTTTCGTTTCAAAGCTCGGTAGGCTGCTTCCACACCACTAACAGTTGCTGCCGCATTTTCAAAAGCATTATGGATAAAAGAATCCTCCCAGGAAGTATAAGGATAAATTGTTGTAGATACTTCCAGACAACCTGTTGCACATCCAATAACAGCAGGATTGTCGCTAGCATTTACTACCAGGCGAGCAACCGTTCCGGCTGCACAGCCAGCACACAATCTATGTCCAGAACTAAGCCTTTCTTCTTTTTGTGCAATTTCCTGTAGACTCATTTATTTACACCCCCTATTTTCTTACACCAAGGTAATTAATTCTATCTTCAATTTGACCTGCAGCTACATTTTCCAGATCTTCAAATACAGATTCAATCTCTTCTACATTAATATCTCTTCCGCCCAGACCATAAATATAATCTACTACTTCTACATCTGCCTTTATATCATACAGAGCAGCTTTTATATCAGCATAAAGAGGTCCACCGGTAGTAGAAAAAGTTTCAGCACGATCCATAACGGCAATTGCTTTAACATTTTTAAGTACATTTGCTATTTCCTCTGCAGGGAAAGGACGATAAAGTCTAATTTTCAATAAACCTGCTTTAACACCCTTTTCCCTCATATTATTCACTGCCTCTTTGGCAGTTCCTGTTGTAGATCCAAGTGCTACAACAACCAGCTCTGCGTCATTCATTTTATATTCTTCAAATAGACCGTATTCCCGGCCTGAAATTTCTTTGTACTCATCAGCCACATCCAGCAAAACGTCTTTTACATTTTCTACAGCTACAGACTGCTGCATTTTATGTTCAAAATAGAAATCCTGTAAATCCAGAGGACCTACTGTAACTGGATTCTCAGCATCAAGAAGAGTATTGTCAGGATTATATTCTCCTACAAAATCCTGAACATCTTCATCGTCGAGCATTTCCATATTTTCAACTGCATGACTGATAATAAAACCATCGAGGTTAATCATAGTGGGAAGTCTTACATCCTCATGTTCAGAAATTCTTACTGCCTGCAGCGCATTATCATACGCTTCCTGGGCATTTTCTGAGTAAAGCTGTATCCATCCCGAATCACGGGCTCCCATCATATCACTATGGTCACAGTGAATATTTATTGGACCACTTAAAGCCCTATTAACAATGGGCATTACTATAGGTAATCTGGTTGAAGAAGCTATATAAACAATTTCCCACATCAAAGCCAGACCATTTGCTGCAGTAGCTGTCATAGCCCTGGCGCCTGCAGCTGAAGCTCCTACAGTTGCACTCATTGCACTATGTTCACTCTCTACAGTAACAAATTCTGTGTCAACCTCCCCATCTGCAACAAATTCAGAAAAATTCTGTACTATATCAGTCTGGGGAGTAATTGGATAAGCACATACTGTGTCAGGATTAATCTGTCTCATTGCCTGAGCCATCATTTCCGCTCCAGTTAAAGCTACTTGTTTGGACATTTTTCTCCCCCCTATTCTTCTTCCATTTCTATGGCGTCAACCGGACACTCACGGGCACAAATTCCGCATCCCTTACAAAAGTCATAATCAATACCTTTAACTTCACCATCTTCTACAAGTATTGCAGAATCCGGACAAAAAGCCCAGCAGAGGTGACAGTTTGTACATTTATCTTTATCAAAAATGGGTTTGCTAGTACGCCAGCCCCCGGTCTTATATTCCTTAGAATTACCAGAATCAAGTATTAATCCACCTTCAGGTATATCCTTGTAACCATCCCCGGGTTTTACCATTTTTAGGACACCTCCTTGTAAGTCCTCTTAATAGCTGCAATGTTTTTATCAACTACTTGCGGTTTGCTGGAAAATTTCTTTTTTAATTCAGGTTCAATATAATTAATCAGTTCTTCTATGGGTAACAATTCCGTAGCACCAATTAAAGCTCCAATCATCGGAGTATTGGGAATTGGTCTTCCAATTTTCTCCCGGGCCACTCTATAGGCATCAACTGTCCAGACATCACCAGCAAAATTAATTTTTTCTTTTACTGTCTCTGCATCCTCCTGACTGTTCACAATAATCTTTCCATTATCAGATACTCCTTCTGTTACATCAACCACCTCCAGAAGGGTAGGATCAAGTACCACTACAATGTCAGGTTCTGCTACCTGACAGTGAATTGTTATTTCTTCATCACTAATCCTGTTAAAGGCAAGTATGGGAGCACCCATTCTTTCAGGCCCATATTCAGGAAAGGCCTGAATATCTTTGCCTGTCCTGGCTGCAACCTTGCCCAACAGGATGGAAGCGGTCTTGGCTCCCTGTCCTCCACGACCGTGCCACCTTATTTCGGTCAAATTAGCCATACAGCAATGCCTCCTTTTTATTTTTATACCATTTTAATGTTAAAATAATTATTTAAACCTATTCCAACTTAACCCCTGTGCGAATTTTAACATATACTCACAACTTTTGCAAGCCCAACAAAACAGAGTAGACAGCAGTTTATGTAAACTACTGCTGCCTATTCTCTGTTCTTAATCAATGTAAATTTTTAAAGCCTAATATAAGGTCTTAAAAGCTATACTTTGTCCTTTAATCATGAACAACTACTGATACTCCATCAGGAATAACTGTTACTTTACTCTCTTTGCCGACAATCTTATCAGCCATTTTGATTGCTTCCTCCAGGTTATCAGCCCATTTCATATGCATATCTTCAACCATCTCTTTTGGAGCATCTGTAACCATAATAACTTCATGTTTAAGTAAAATTCTGGCCAGTATCTGTGACTCCCACTGATCGGGGATAGTTTCTTTTCGATCCCGGGCCATAATTCGATCCATTATTTCCTCTATTGTCTCAGCCTCAGCAAATGTTCGGTAAAATTCTTCACCTCCGTGACCATCAGAACATTCAGTAGCAATAATAATTACACCGCCTTCATTGCAGGTTGCTTCAGCAGCAGTCATACCTTTAACAGATTGATAAATATTTTGATCAAGGGGATAACCACCATTTGTTGTAATTACAATATCTGCAGGCTTCTTCTCAACACCTGCCAGCTTAGATATAAAATCACAGCCCATGTAATGTGCTTTTTCACGATGACCGGCAAAAGCATTAATTATCTTTTTATCAGCATCAATTACCACATTGAGAATAAACTCCAGACCTGCTTTTTCGGCTGCATACAGCATATCCTCATGCATAGGATTGCCTTCCAGTATACCTGTTCTGGCTCGTGGATGTGCTATAAATTCCGAACAGTGATTGGCAAGAACGGTAGTTTTGCTGGCAACTCCGGGCAATACACTCTTACGACCACCTGAAAACCCGGCAAAAAAATGTGGTTCTATAAACCCATCTGCTACCAACAAATCTGCTTCAGCTGCCAGTTTATTGATAATAAGGTCTCCTCCGGAAGGAAGTTTGCCCAGATTAACCATTTGATCTTCATCCCGGCTATCATGTACTACTATCTTTTCCCCATCAACAATTTCATCTCCAAATTTATCTCTCATTTCTTTTTCAGTAGTTGCCCGGTGAAATCCAGTCGCAATGAGAATGGTTACGTCTGCCTCCGGATTTCCCTCTCTTATTTCATTTAACATTAATGGGAGATTAATATGACTGGGTACAGGACGTGTATGATCACTGGTTATGATCACAACCTTTTCTCTTCCTTTAGCAAGTTCTTTTAATTGAGGGCTTTCAACTGGATTGGCCAAAGCTTCTTTAACTAATTCTTTTTCCGACTTATCAGCACTGTAATGATGTGCTCTAGAAACCAGTTCTCCTGCCAGTCTATTTTCAGAAAGCTCAAGTTCTAAGTTTTTTTGACCATAAGGAAGATTAAACTTCTTCATATCAACACTCCCTTTTTTATTCCAGGTCAAAAATTTTACCTGGATTCATGATATTATTGGGATCGAAAGCTTTTTTAATCCTTTTCATCATCTCCAATTCTACAGGATCACTGACAATTTTCATGAATTCTTTACGTTTTGAACCGATACCATGCTCACCACTTATTGTACCACCCAGTTCTTTTGTGGCTCGATATAAATCTTCTAAAGCTTTTTCTTCAATATCATACCATTTTTCCATAGAATGTTCCGGATTTTTAACTAAAGTTGCATGTAAGTTACCATCACCAGCATGACCATAACAGGGAACCTGAATATCATATTTATTGGAGATTTCTTCAAGATAAGGCATCAAATCGGGAATATTTGCTATAGGAACAACAATATCTTCCAGACTCTGATGAGGGCTAACCACTTTAAAAGCTTCAGCAATGTTTCTGCGCACACTCCAGACTCTTTCTCTGGTAGTGTGATTATCTGCTACATATACCTCAATGGCATCGTTTTCCAGACAGAGCTCACCTATTGTTTCTGAATCTGAATTAACTACTTCTTCTTTATTTCCGTCAACTTCAATTAACAACATAGCCCCGGCTTCCTGATAAGGTAAATGCTCATTTAAATATTCACAGGAAGTCTTTACTGAAAGTTTATCCATAAACTCTATTCCAGTAGGAACTATTCTACCACTGGTCATTATTTCCGGAACAGTTGCTATAGCAGATTCTACGTCTTCAAAAAGAGCCAGAAGTGCCACCTGATGAGTTGGCTTGGGAAGAAGTTTAATAATTGCTTTAGTAACGATACCAAGTGTTCCCTCTGAACCAACCATTAATTTTTTCAAGTCATAGCCTGTAACATCCTTAACTCTCTTTCCACCTAGTTCCATGATTTCACCTGTAGGGGTAACTACTTCCAGCCCCAGTATATAACGCCCGGTAACTCCATATTTAACTGCTTTTCCTCCACCTGCATTTTCTGCTATATTTCCGCCAAGATAACAGGTCATAACACTCATGGGATAACCAGCAAAAAAGAGTCCACTTTCTTCCAGTTCTTCATTAATACTATTGGTAACCACTCCCGGCTCCAGCACCATCATCAAATTATCATAATCTATCTCAAGGACTTCATTCATATTTTCTATAGAAATTACAATACCACCGTGCTCGGGTATAGCGCCTCCAGAAAGGCCACTGCGGGCTCCTGCTGGTGTTACCGGAATTAATTCTTTATTGGCCAATTTCATTATTTTAGAAATTTCTTCTGCATTATTGGGAGTCACAACTACTTCCGGCATATGACCATACTGTTCTGCAGGTGTTTCATCATGAGAGTATGCTTCTATTTTTTCTTCATCTGTAAATACATTTTTTTCCCCTGCTATATTTTTTAGATCTGTTAATATATCTTCAGTAACAGGATTATACTTCATTTATCTCAACCTCCTCAGCCAGTATTTCATTAAGACGGGGTACAACTTCAAATAGATCACCAACAATACCAAAGTCAGCCACTTTAAATATATCTGCCTCTGGATCCTCATTAATAGCTATAATGATATCAGATGTCTTCATCCCGGCCAGATGCTGTATGGCACCTGATATCCCAATAGCAATATACAACTTAGGTGTAACTGTCTTACCGCTGAGACCAACCTGGTGGGGATAGGATATCCAGTCCCTGTCAACAGCATCACGGGAAGCACCTACTGCTCCGTCCAGCAAATCTGCTAATTCTCTGATTAAAGCAAAATTTTCTCCCTGTTTTAAACCCTTACCACCCGCAACCACTATTTCAGCATCCTGTATATTTACCTGTTCTTCTTCTTCTTTTTCAAAGCCAATCTTTTGCACTCTACCATCTATTAATTCTGACTTAAAATCAATAGTTTCAATACTCCCTTCTCTACTTTCATCACGGGGAGCCGGTCTTGTAGAACGAGGCCTTACTGTGGCCATCTGCGGCCTGTGTTCAGGAGTCTTAATTGTAGCTAATATATTACCGCCAATAGCAGGTCTTGTCTGCAACAGATTGCCCGTTTCTTCTTCAATATCAAGTTCCGTACAGTCTGCTGTCAGTCCTGCTTTTACCCTAACAGCAGTATAAGGCATAAGTGTCCTTCCCATTGAAGTTGCTGCAGCAAGTATTATCCCGGGTTTATACTCTTCTATTAAATCTTCCAGCACATTACTGTAATTTTCTACAATAAAATCTTCAAGTTCAGGTGAGTTAACCAGATATACCCGGTCTGCTCCCCTGTAAATTAATTCATAGACTTCTTTTTCACTTGCATTATTACCTATAACTACTGATATAAGTTCTTCTCCAAGTTTATCAGCCAGTTTTCTGCCTCTTGTCAAAAGTTCAAATGAAACTTCTTTTAATTTCCCATCCTGTACTTCGGCCATAGTCCATACTGCATTATAGCTCATCTATTTCCCTCCTTAAACTATCTCTTTTTCTTGCAAGAATTCGAACAATTCCTGAACAGCATCTTCGATTTTTTCCTCATCCCTTGCATCTACCTTGCGTCCGCCTCTGGTAACCTTGGGATGGTCAATGTTAACCACCCTTGTTGGT
This sequence comes from uncultured Halanaerobiaceae bacterium, assembly GCA_964609745.1. Taxonomy (GTDB): domain Bacteria; phylum Bacillota; class Halanaerobiia; order Halanaerobiales; family DATFIM01; genus CAZSTU01. The sequence continues at coordinate 11,762 of CAZSTU010000004.1, read as the reverse complement.
GAGCCGCCCAGACCCAGTTTGTCCTCATCCATATCTATTTTTTCAGTATCCCAAACCGGTACATCCACTTTTCTTGATTTTTGTTTACCGCGTAATGTAGGCAGTCTGGGAAAACTTATTTCCTTCACTACTGTCAAAAGGCAGGGAAGGGGAAGTTCCAATTTTTCATACCCTTCTTCCACCAGACGCTTTACCTTAAGTGATTTTTCTTTTACCTCATATATTTCACTGGTATAAGTCGAAAGTGGAAGATCAAGAAAAGAGGCTATTCCTGGACCCACCTGCCCGGTATCACCATCAGTTGCTCTTTCACCTGCAAGTATTAAATCATAATCACCTATTTCATCTATTGCAGCGGCAAGAGCATAAGAAGTTGCCCAGGTATCTGAACCTGCAAATTCCCTGCCGGATAATAATATCCCATCATCACACCCCATGGCAATGGCTTCTCTAATAGCCTTTTCTGCTGAAGGAGGCCCCATTGAAATCACCGTAACCTTACCTCCTCTTTTTTCTTTTAACTGAATACCCACTTCAATTGCATATAAATCAAGTGGGTTTATTATACTTTCTACTCCCTCTCTTTTCATAGTGCCTGTCTCTTCATCCATCTTTACATTGCTTGTTTCGGGAACCTGTTTAATTGGTATAACAATATTCAATATAATTCCTCCTCTTTTTTCTTTAATTTTAAGGGCCGGGCAGACATACCCGACCCTATTTTTTACTAAGTTTTACTAAAAAATACCAGGTACAAATAGAGATACAATCAGCCAGGCTAATACTCCAGCAATTAATCCATAAAGCAGAGAAACCAGTAAGTTTCTCTTAATTACAAGTCCTTCTTTTCCTACCAGACCTACAGTTGTGAGGGCAGCAACTACATTATGAATACATATCATATTACCAGCTGCACCACCAAGAGCTTGAAGTGCAAGTATAGGTGTAACAGGTATTCCTGCCTCAACTGCCGTACCATGCTGAAATGCCCCAAACATTATATCTGAAGTTGTATTACTGCCTGAAATAAAGGCTCCAAGTATTCCAACAAATGGTGCCATCAGATACCAGACCTGACCTGTCAATCTGGCAGCCGCTTTAGCCATAACAATCAACATTGAATCCTGACCGGCAGCAGCTCCTGAATTCATCATAATATATACCATGCCCAGGGCAAAAAATAGAGCTATTGCAGCAGGTTTTATAATCTGTAAAGTTTCCTTCCAGGCTTCTCCAGTTTTATCCCAATCAAGACCATGCAGGGAAGGTATAAGCAGAGCAACAAATATAAAGGGAAAAACTCCTGGATTATAAAGGGGAGTAATAACTTCACTGATGCTAGTCCCCAGTATATTCTCCCAGCCTACTTCCCAGGACTGTAAAATCGGAGTAAGGTTAAATACTTCCAGTCTTCCTATAAGTAAAATCAACCCTATTAATACATAAGGAAGCCAGGCCTTAAAAGTACTAATTGCCGTACCTGTAGATTCGTCTCCTTGACCTGCCTTAACATCACCTTCCCATTCTTCTTCCCACTCTTCTTTAGAAGGAAAATCCCAGGTTTCTTCAGGTACCAAAAATCCTCTGGAAATTGAATAAATAAATACCGGTAATGCAATAAGTGAACCAAGCAATGAGGGTAATTCAGGACC
>CAZSTU010000004.1:0-10100 GCA_964609745.1 uncultured Halanaerobiaceae bacterium | reverse complement strand
AAAATATGGAACGGTCAATTTAAATCCTCCATACAAAACTAAAGGCCATACTTTCCATCCTTCGTTATATGAGCCGTCAACAACCTTTGTCATAAGACGTACAATCTCCAGAGGCACAAAAGAACCAACAAGAAAATGAAGTATTGCAGAAAAAGCACCAATATTGTGTAAAAATTGTGTGAAACTCTCAATAGTTGTACCACTACTTGTAACGGGTAATTCTATAATATTTTCAAGGGCTGCAAATCCACCCCATATTGGGACCCCAACAGCCCCAAATGTAACTGAAGCACTATCAGCAATAAGAGCTGAAGTAGCAGCAATTAATGGAGGAAAACCCAGACCTACAAGAAGTGGTGCTGCAACAGCAGCAGGTGTACCAAAACCAGCAGCACCTTCAAAAAATGAACCCATAAGCCAGGCTATAATGATAACCTGAACTCTTCTATCTTTGGTTATGGAGGTCATAGACTGAGATATACCCTTAACTCCCCCGCTCTTTTTCATTAACTGGAGAATAAGTAAAGCTCCAAAAACAATTATTAGGATATCCAGCGCATTAATTATTCCACCAATGGTAGCTGCTGAAAGCCATTTTGCCGGCATATTCCAGCCTACAGCAGCTATAATTAATGCTGATAGCCAACCAATCGGCATAGCTTTACTTGAAGGCCAGAGATACCCAATCATCAATACTCCCACGATAATAATCGGCAGAGCTGCAATTAATGCTAACATTATCAACTGCTCCCTCCTGAATTTCTTTTTTAAAAGTGTTTTTCTAAAACTCAATTCATAAACTCCATTTTACTTTGACATTAATTAATATTACCTGTACATCCCCCCTTTAATATTTTTGAATATTATAATGGTCTGACCATCTCTCATTTAATTATTTCACTATATCTTATTAAATTCCTGCAAAAAATTCTAAATTTTTTTACTTGTTAGATTATACTATTTATTTCACAAATTGAGTTTTTATCTATTATACTAATGTCTATAAATTACTTTAAATTTATATTAAAAAAATAATAATTTCAATTACTTAATTTTCAGGAGAATTACAGAGAACATAAGATGATTAGCCATTTATTTTTATATAAAAGCATTAAATCTATTCTTATAATTATTTTAAGACTATAATACACCACTATATCTAAATTATAATAATATTTTCACATATGAGTGGCAAAATAAAAACCCCGCTAAGGGGTTATAGATAATCTATCCTTCTATCTCTCTATTTATTAATTTCTCTACATATGTTAAATGATTATCCATCTCTTCCATGGCCTTTTTGTCATCACTACTTTTTATTGCAGCAAATATTTTTCTATGCTGTTTCACAAAATTTTCCATGGTAGATTGTCTTGATACCAGTTTTGTTCTTGTATTTTTAATATGAAAATCCATTGCCTCTGAAATTGATACCATCACATAATATAAGACTTTATTTTTACTAGCACTGGCAATTGTGTAATGAAAATTTTTATCAGATTCTATACTCTCGGTTTCAAACCCCGAACTATTTGCCAGTTCATCAAGATATTTATTCATTTTATCAAGTTCTTCTTCTGTGGCCCTTTTTGCAGCCAGACGAACACAATCTACTTCTAAAACCCGCCGTAATTCTACCAGTTCTTCAGCTACATTTTCCTGTAAAAGGAGAATTAAAGAAAGAGGTTTTAGTAAATTTTTATCTGTATTATCGCGAATAAAAGTTCCCTCACCCGGTCTACTCTCAATCAAACCTATCATTTCTAGAGCACTAAAAGCTTCTCTAATTGAGGCTCTACTTACATTTAATTGTTCTTTTAACTCCCTTTCAGAAGGCAATTTATCTCCCTTTTTAAGCTCACCTTCATAAATTAGTTCCCGAATTTGATCAATTACCTGTTCATATATTTTATTACTTTTTATTGGTTTAAAACCCATAATTTTTTAATCCTCCAGTTGATCAATCTATAATTTCAACTTTTATATTAATTCTATCACTTATTATTATAGTATATCATAGAAAATAATAAGAAAAAAGGGACAGTAATAAGATAAACTGTCCCTCAGACAAATATTTAACTAACTTTTAAGTTTATTCTATTTCCTGTTCAAAAGAAGCCTCCAATCTCTTGTAGGCCTCATACCTTTCTTTAGCATCTTTTTCAGCCACAGTGAAGAGTTCTTCGGCCACCTCAGGAAAGGTTTCTTTTAATGAGGAAAAACGAACCTCACTTAAAAGGAAATCTCTGAATGATTCGCTCGGTTCTCTGGAATCCAGACTGAAGGGGTTTTCACCCTTTTCTTTTAGTTCAGGATTAAAACGGTATAAATGCCAGTAACCAGACTTTACAGCCCTTTCTTCCTGAGCCACACTGCAACTCATACCATCTTTAAGGCCGTGTGCTATACAGGGAGCATAGGCTATGATCAGTGATGGCCCGGGGTAGGCTTCAGCCTCTTTTATGGCCTTTACTGCCTGATTCATATTGGCTCCCAGAGCAATCTGTGCAACATATACATAACCATAAGTCATGACCATCCTGCCCAGGTCTTTCTTTTTTACTTTTTTGCCTGAAGCAGCAAACTTGGCAGCTGCCGCAGTAGGAGTAGCTTTAGATGACTGACCACCGGTGTTAGAATAAACTTCTGTGTCAAACACCAATACGTTAACATCATCTCCAGAAGCAAGCACATGATCCAGACCGCCATAACCAATATCATAAGCCCAACCATCACCACCAAATATCCATTGAGATTTCTTGCTCAGATACTGCTTTTTATCCAGTATTTCCCGGGCAATATCATTATCTTCCTTCTTCAAAAGTGGGAGCATTTTAATGGTGGCTACCTTTGATTTTTGTCCATCATCTTTAACTTCAAGCCATTCTTCAAATATACTCTGCAGCTCATTTGATACTCTGTCATCAGCTATAGCCTCTTCCATAAGTTTAGCCAGCCCTGATCTTATTTTTTCCATACCCAGATACATTCCATATCCATATTCTGCATTATCTTCAAATAATGAATTGGCCCAGGCAGGTCCATGTCCTTCTTCATTTGTGGTATAAACAGAAGTCGGAGCAGAGCCTCCCCAGATCGAAGAACAGCCTGTTGCATTAGCAATTAACATTCTATCTCCAAAAAGTTGTGTAACTAGTTTAGCATAAGCAGTTTCGCCACAACCGGCACAGGCACCGTGAAATTCAAGAAGTGGTTTTTGAAATTGACTGCCCTTGATACTATCAGCTTTCATCAAATCTTCTTTATAGCCAACTTCATTAATTGTATATTCCCAGTTATCCTTTTCTTTTTTCTTCTGTTCAGCAAATGGTTTCATTATTAATGCCTTTTCCGGAGCCGGACATACTTCAGCACAAACACCACAGCCCACACAATCCAGGGGTGAAACCTGGATTCTATATTCAAAGCCTTCCAGTTGTTTTCCATTAGCAGATACTGTCTCAAAACCTTCTGGCGCCCTTTCTACTTCCTCTTCATTGAGAGCAAAAGGCCTAATTACAGCATGTGGGCAGGCCAGTGAACATTGATTACACTGTATACACTTATCAGCCTGCCATTCAGGCACATTAACAGCTATTCCCCTCTTTTCATAGGCTGACACGCCTGGTGGGAAAGAGCCATCTTCACTGGGATAGGGTTTGTTTTTTTCTGCCACAAAAGTACTTACAGGCAGATCGTCTCCTTTTTGGCTGTTAATTGGATCCAGTACTTCTTTTACAAAATCAGGCTTGTCTCCTTCATCAGTTGCTGCAGCTTCATCTTCTGCATTAGACCAGTGTTCGGGGACATCCACCTTAACTAAGGCGTCAAGAGCCTTATCAACTGCTTCCCAGTTCATCTTAACTACCCGTTCACCTTTATGGCCATAAGTATCTTCAATGGCAGCTTTTAAATATTCAATAGCTTTATCAAAGGGAATAATCTCAGCAAGTTTAAAGAAGGCAGTCTGCATGACCATATTAATCCGTTCTCCAAGTCCTACCTCTGCTGCAATATCTACTGCATTTATTATATAAAAATCAATATTGTTTTCTGCCAGATACCTTTTCACTGAAGCAGGCAACTTTTCTCCAAGTTCCTTTTCATTCCAGGTTGTATTTAAAACAAATGTGCCTTCCTTCTTTAGATCTGAAAGCATATCAAATTGATCAACATAGCTTTCTTTATGACAGGCAACATAATCTGCTTCATCAATTAAATAAGTTGATTTAATTGGTTTATCACCAAAACGCAGGTGTGAAACTGTTACACCACCTGATTTCTTTGAATCATATGAAAAGTATCCCTGAGCATATTTATCGGTATTATCACCAATTATTTTTATTGCATTTTTATTGGCACCTACAGTTCCGTCAGAACCAAAACCCCAAAACTTACAGCGTACTGTGCCTTCAGGAGTTGTGTCTATTTCTTCTTCAACTGGCAAAGAAGTATTTGTTACATCATCTTTAATTGCCACTGTAAAGTGATTTTTCGGCTTTTCCTTTTTCAGATTATCAAAAACGGCTTTAATATCACTGGGGGTAGTATCCTTGGAGCTGAGGCCATATCTACCACCAACTACTAGAGGAGCATTCTCTTTATCATAAAATAATGTTCTGACATCTTCATAAAGAGGTTCTCCCAAAGAACCCGGCTCTTTTGTCCTGTCAAGTACAGCTATTCTTTTTACACTTTCGGGAAGTGCTTCAAGAAAATGTTTTTCTGAAAATGGACGATAAAGATGTACCTTGATAATTCCTACCTTTTCTCCCTGTTCCAGCAAATAATCTATAGTTTCTTCAATAGTATCAGTTACAGAGCCCATAGCAACTACTATATTTTCAGCATCTTCTGCTCCATAATAATTAAAAAGTTGATAATTTCTTCCGGTAAGCTTGTTTATTTCCTTCATATATTCCTCTACGATATCCGGGACCCTCTCATAATAAGGATTAGAGGCCTCTCTGGCCTGAAAAAATATATCTGGATTTTGAGCCGTTCCCCGGGTTACCGGATTTTCCGGATTCAAAGCTTTATTTCTAAAATCACGTAGTGCATCATAATCCACCAGTTTAGCCAGTTCATCGTATTCAAGAACTTCAATTTTTTGAATTTCATGTGAAGTTCTAAAACCATCAAAAAAGTGAACAAAGGGCAGACTGGATTTTATCGCTGCCAGATGAGCTACACCGGCCAGATCCATAACTTCCTGCACACTACCAGAAGCCAAAAAAGCACAACCTGTTTGCCGGGCTGCCATTACATCAGAATGATCTCCAAATATGGAAAGAGCATGAGTTGCCACTGTCCGGGAACTGACATGAAACACCCCGGGTAAAAGTTCTCCTGCAATTTTATACATATTTGGCAGCATCAATAACAAACCCTGTGATGCAGTAAAAGTAGTAGTTAAAGCCCCTGTGGCTAGTGACCCATGGACGGCCCCGGAAGCACCACCTTCTGACTGCATTTCGGTTAATTTAACCTGCTGGCCAAAAATATTTTTACGTCCATGTGCACTCCACTCATCGACCATTTCTGCCATCGGTGATGAGGGGGTAATGGGATAAATAGCTGCTACATCAGTAAAAGCATAACCAATATGAGCTGCAGCAGTATTCCCATCCATGGACTTCATCTTTTTTGTCATTATTATTCCTCCTATGACTTAATTAATTTAAATAAATTAAATCTTGCTTCAAGTATATTATAGAGTGGGAAAGCTGTCAAATTTTTGAATTATTGTACTATTAAAACCCAAAATTTATATGTATTTTGGATACACATTATATTAACATAAAAACAGCCGGGGTATAAAACACCCCGGCTAAAAATATTATATCAATAGTTATTACTTTTTTATGCTCCTATATTGGTATCTTCCGGCTCTCCAGATAGATGTTGATAGGACTGTTTGACAAGCACAATGGCCAGGATAAATAGCAACACTCCTATGATACCAAGTGTTACGTTGCCTCCGGCAAAAAGATTATCTTTAATTAAAAGAACCAGAGCTGTTAATGTGACAGCAAACATGAAAACCATGGGAATAACAGCTTTAAGATTATTAATACCTTTATGTGCCAGCCAGACCGCAAGTGACAATAGTGCTAATGCTGCCAAAAGCTGGTTAGCTGAACCAAATATAGGCCAGATCTTATTCCACTGCCCGGTAAAGGCAAGACTTGCCGCAAAAACAACAGTAATAAGTGTGGCAACATACATGTTTCCAGCTATACTGGTATTTTCTCCCTCTTCAGTTTCAAAATATTCCTGGAAGATAAAACGGCCCAGCCTGGTTGCAGTATCAAGAGTTGTCAGAGCAAATGCTGAAACAGCCAGTGCGGCAAAGTTCATACCAACTTCAGCAGAAATTCCTATATTTGCAACAAACTGTCCTATTCCATGGGAAAATACATTTACCGGGCCACCACCGCCCAGAAGTTCATTATAGGAGCCCTGAGTAACTACAGCTGCAGTCAAGAGAGCAATAACAGCCAGAGTTGATTCAATCAACATTCCTCCATATCCTATAAGATGAGCATCAGTTTCTTTGTTGAGCTGTTTGGCTGTAGTACCTGATGCTACCAGAGAGTGAAAACCAGAAATAGCTCCACATGCTACAGTTACAAAGAGAATGGGGAATAAATATCCTGTTGAAGTTTTAAAGGAAGTTACAGCAGCCAGTTCAAGACTTGGACCACCGATAACTACTCCCAAAAATCCTCCTATAAGCAGGGCGTAAAGAAGGAAGGAGTTCAAGTAATCACGCGGCTGCAGTAAAATCCAGACAGGTGTTACTGAAGCTATAAATATATATATTACAGATAATGTGAGCCAGGTGCTTTCGGTTAGCTGCATGGGAAAACTGAGTCCCAGCCAGACACAGATAAACAGCAAAACTACTCCAATTACGGTTAAAGGACCAAGAGATAAATTAGATCTATTACGTACAAAACCAAATAAAATAGCAAGAACAACAAATAAAACAGATGAAGTGGCGGCTGAAGGTGTATTAGTAAAAGTTTCAGCCACAATGGACATAAATGCAGCAATGATTAATACAAGAGTCAGCCAGGCAAAAACACTAAATAACTTCTTGCCCGTAGTACCAACATTTCTATTAATTACTTCCCCGATGGATTTACCATCATTACGAATGGAGGTAACCAGTGAACCCATATCATGAACTGATCCCATAAATATTCCACCAATAATAATCCAGGCCAGTACCGGTACCCAGCCAAAGGTTGCTGCTGTAACCGGACCAATAATAGGAGCTGCCCCGGCTATAGATGCAAAATGATGCCCTAATAGTACAGGTGCTTCTGCCGGTACATAGTCCACACCATCTTCCAGACGGTGAGCAGGTGTGGTATTACTGTTATCAAGACTCCATTCATTTTTTAATTTCCTACCATAAGTATAAAATGCCACTATGAAGAATACAACAGATAAAATCATTATTACAACAGAGCTCATATTTTAACCCCCTTGTAAAATTATGTTAGCAATCTTCTCTTCCTCTCAACCAGCATATTTACTCATTTACCTCTTTTGTCATCACCTCCTCTTAATAGTCTTTTTTTACTACATTTTGAGGTAAATAATATTTTCTTACCTCATTTGCTTTATGACTTGTGTAAACCTCCTTTTGGCTAAGATCCACAAATATTAATCTTGCATCACACCAGCCTCTAAAACCAAACCAAAAAGACCGGGAATAGTTAAAACCTTTAATTTTTGAAATAATTCTATCAGGTAAAGTCGTTTCTAGAATTTGCACATAAGTAATATAGCTCTGTTTGTGTCCGCGGTGGGGATCAACCAGTTCTGAAGTTAGTTTTTTAAAGAAATTTCTCTTAAATATTTTATCATCTATTTTATTACTTTTCTTCACCAGACAGTATTCGTAATTATTGTAACTCCAGATTTTAATAGATCGGGTGGCAAAATACTGTTCATTTTCTACTCTTGACTCGGCATAAAGGTCATACCTTTCTTCCAAAACTGATTTATCTTTTTCCAGGTCGAAATTATACTTATAAAATTCTATCAGTGCTTTAAAATATTCATTTGCTGTTAGTTTTACCATATTTTAAACCTCACAAAAAATAATTATAGGATAAATATTATAAATTTAACTTTCAATCATATGTTAATTTTCTTTTATAATAAGTATTCAACAAAACCAATATAATTCCTCCCTTTTATTGAATTAATAATCATCTGAAAATTATAATTTTTTTACTTGATTTTACCCAGCTCCCGGGAGTATAATAAACAAGGGGAATTATTAAGAATGTTTATAAAATAATAAGGGAGGAATTATTGTGAACAAAGAATATAAGGCTGAACCCTTCAAAATTAAGATGGTTGAACCCATCAGGCAAATTCCGAAAAACGAAAGAAAAAAAGCACTCAAAAGAGCAGGTTATAATTTATTTTCTTTAAAATCTGATGAAGTTTATATTGACCTGCTAACAGACAGCGGTACAAATGCTATGAGTGACAATCAATGGGCTGGTTTGATGAAAGGAGACGAATCTTATGCCGGCAGCAAAAATTTCTTTAATCTACGTGATACTGTCCGGGAAATTTTTGATTATGAATATATAATCCCAACTCATCAGGGACGGGGTGCTGAACAGGTGGTTTTCCCTGCTTTAATTAATAAAGGACAATACGTACTCAGCAATATGCATTTTGATACTACAAAGGCACATGTAGAACTTGCTGGAGGCATAGCTAAAAATATTGTCATTGAAGAAGCTTATAATACCACCGATTATCATCCCTTCAAGGGAAATTTTGATCTTATAGAAATGGAAAAATTTTTAAAGGAAAATAATAATGAAGTCGCTTTTATAATAATAACCATTACCTGTAATAGTGCCGGTGGTCAGCCTGTATCCATGGAAAATATTAAAGGTGTTTATAAAATTGCCAAAAAATATAATCTTCCTGTTTTCTTTGACGCCGCTCGTTTTGCAGAAAATGCCTATTTTATTAAAGAAAGGGAAGAAGGTTATCAAAACAAAACAATAGAAGAAATAATCAAAGAAATGTTCAGTTATGGTGATGGGTTTACAATGAGCGCCAAAAAAGATGCCATTGTAAACATGGGAGGTATAATCGGAATAAAGGAAGATGAAGAACTGTATAATACTCTTCGTTCTCGAGTTGTACCACTGGAAGGTTTCCCAACCTATGGCGGTCTTTCTGGAAGAGATCTGGAAGTTGTAGCCAGGGGATTAAAGGAAGGTATCGAATATCGCTATCTGGATTATCGTATAGGACAGGTAGAATATCTGGGCAACCGTCTCCGCGAAAATGGTATTCCCATACAATATCCCACAGGTGGACATGCAGTATTTGTTGATGCCCGTAAAATGCTTCCACACATACCTTATTACCAATTCCCCGCACAATCACTGGCCAACGCTCTTTATCTTGAAGCCGGTGTACGGGGAGTAGAAATTGGTTCATTCCTGCTGGGCCGGGATCCACAGACAGGTGAACAACTAAAATCTCCCCTGGAATTACTTAGATTAACCATTCCGCGCCGTGTCTATACAAACAACCACATGGATGTAGTGGCAGAGGGGCTAATCTCTGTCAAAGATAAGGCAGACACTTTAAAAGGACTGGAATTCACCTATGAACCAGAAGTCCTGCGACACTTTACTGCCCGTCTTAAACCAGTAGAAGAATAATAAAAAACACCCCCGTCTATTAAAGTATTTAAAATAGATGGGGGCTTTTTATGTTATTTGCTATTTAAAATGTATACCCATAATTTACGGTAATACCTGTTCCCTGTAAAGTTGAGAGAGGTCCTTTAACTTTATTTTCATAATAATGATACCAGTTATCCCCACTTAAACCATAAAAATAATTAACCCCCAGTTGTATACTGCTCTTCTGATTAAAATTATAAGCTACTTTAAGTTCCGGTGAAAGCATTAAATAATATTTAAGTAAAGTCGAGTCAAATGGTGAACCAAGTAATTCCCTTGTATGTTCAGGATCTTCATGCTGTAGATAAATATTAAGCATCCCCAGGCCTGCTCCGGCCCCGGCCTGTAAGGTTATAT
>CAZSTU010000003.1:18774-23273 GCA_964609745.1 uncultured Halanaerobiaceae bacterium | reverse complement strand
GCCTCTTATTTTTATCCATTCACCTGTTTCAATACTACCCCTCAGAGTTTCCCCTTTATTTAAAAATAATTTGGCAGTCAGAGAATCACTTTTATCTGTAAGTGATATGATATAAAATGTTTTTCCCCGGCGTGTTTGCCTCTTTTCCAGGTCAAAAATTTCCCCTTTTATGATTACTTTTCTTTTCTCAGACTGAATCTCAGATAAATTATGAGTGAGATTTTTGGCGATTTTTTTGCCATATAATATTTTTACATTTTTAGTTTTATCTTTATTATTATTGGTATTATTAATATTATTATGTTTTTTCTCTTTTTGAGACAAGCTTTCTTTTTTTGGGTCCTGATAATTATTTTTATTATTAACAATATTCTCTTCAGATATATCAGCAAGAAAATCACCATTGTGAAATTGTATTTTAATCTCTTTATCTAAAAAATAATTTAATCTATTCTGCAAGAAATTTTTAAATTTAACTGAACTGGCATTTTTAAAGGCCATTTTTGTTTCCAGTCCAATACTCAAGTTCTCTCCGGCAACTTCAATATCTGATCTTTCAAGCCAGGCTGCATGTGAAGGATACTTTTCTCTGACTTCATTAACTATCTGAGGCCAAAGAAAATTTATCTCTTCTTCAAGTGATAAAAAATTATATATTTCTATTTTATAATCATTAAGTTTACTTTTGACCTTATTTTTTAATTTTGATAAATCCTTATCTGCAGAAACCGGTATAAGTCTGCATATTTTTTGTTCGAAATTTATTATAATATACTTCGAATTAGAATGTTTGTTACCGGTTTTAACAACCCGTTTCATAAAAAACCTCCTACCTGAACTATTTTATTTCAGAGAACAATTCTATAATTGACTCAGTCATGTTTGACAGAGAAAACTCATACTCTTTTCCACTACGGCGAACTCTAACTTCTATTACTCCCTTTTCAAGTGAACGAGAACCAATAACAACTCTCAACGGGATTCCTATTAAATCTGCATCATTAAATTTTACACCGGCTCTTTCTTCTCTATCATCAAGCAATACCTCTATATCTCTTTCTTCCAATTTTTTATATAAGATTTCTGCCTGATTGATTACTTTCTCATCTTGACCTAGTGGTAAAATATGTACATGATAAGGAGCAATTTCCTTGGGCCAGATAATTCCATCTTCATCATGATTTTGTTCAATCGCTGCAGCCACCAGACGGGTAATTCCTATGCCATAACTGCCCATAACAACCGGTTTTTCCTCTCCATTCTCATCCAAATAGCTAACATTCATATTATCACTATATTTTGTACCCAGTTTAAATATATGACCAACTTCTATTCCTGACTTAATTTCAATTGTACCCTGACAGTGTGGACATTTATCTCCTTGCTTTACCGTTCGTAGATCAACATAACTATCTACTTTAAAATCTCTTTCCGGATTTACATTTATATAATGATAATCTTTTTCGTTCGCCCCACATACACCATTAACAATATTTTTAATCCGCCTATCTGCTAAAATGCTTACATCATCTATACCAACCGGTCCTATAAAACCTGCGATACTATCAAAAATAGAAGAGAAATTTTCTTCATTTACTGCCTCAATTTCATCTGCACCAAGATAATTTCTTAGCTTAATTTCATTTAATTGATCTTCCCCTCTGAGCAGGGCCAAAATCGGTCTACCATCAGCTTTTATAGCAAGTGTCTTAATCATATTTTCTGCAGACATATCAAGAAAATCCGTTAAATCTTCTATAGTTGTTACTCCGGGTGTTTTAACTTTATCAATTTCCTTTTCCTTAATTTCTTTATCTGTTTTGCTGAAATAAGAAATAGCACGTTCCACGTTTGCAGCATAATCACACTCATTGCAAAAAGCAATATCATCTTCACCGGAATCAGCCAGAACCATAAATTCCTGAGAATCCTTTCCACCCATGGCTCCTGTATCAGCTTCAACCACTCTTGTTTTCAGACCACAATTATCAAACACTTTTTTATAGGCCTCATACATTTTTTGATAACTTTTATCAAGTCCCTCATAATCTCTATCAAGTGAATAAGCATCTTTCATGATAAATTCCCTTGTTCTCAATAAACCAAAACGAGGTCTAATTTCATCTCTTACCTTTGTCTGTATTTGATACAAATTAAAGGGTAGATCTTTGTATGATCTAACTTCATCTCTAACAAGATCACTAATTACTTCTTCATGGGTAGGGCCCAAACAATACTCATTATCCTTTCTATCTCTAAATTTTACCATAAGTGGACCAAACTTATCCCATCTTTTGGACTCCTTCCAGATATCAGAAGTCTGTATCATTGGAAGTAAAACTTCCTGTGCTCCACTTTCATCCATAGCTTCTCTGGTAATCTTTTCTATTTTTTTAATAACCCTATAGGCCAGAGGCAAATAACAATAAACTCCTGCACTTAATTTCCGCAACATTCCAGCCCTGAGCATCAATTTATGACTGGCAACTTCCGCCTCTGCCGGTGTTTCCTTTAATGTGGGTGAATATAAATTAGACATTTTCATCTTTATCACTCCCTGTCATTTTATAAATTTCTTCGATTAAAAAGTCAACAAGTTTATCCTCACTAACTTTTTTTATTTTTTTACCCTTTTTAAAAATAAGTCCCTCTCCTTTACCACCCGCAATCCCAATGTCGGCTTCTCTTGCTTCTCCAGGTCCATTTACCGCACAACCCATAACAGCTACAGTTATATCTGCATTTATATCTTCAAGCCTATCTTCAACCTCAGTAGTTAATTTTTCCATATCTATATTTGTCCTTCCACAGGTGGGGCAGGAAATAACTTTTGGCCCACTTTTGCGTAGATCAAGAGCTTTAAGAATCTGCCAGCCAGTCTGAACTTCCTTAACAGGATCTGCTGTTAAGGATACACGAAGGGTATCCCCATAACCTCTACTTAAAAGAGAACCAATACCAACAGCTGATTTAACTATTCCCTGGCGGGGACTGCCAGCTTCAGTTATACCTATATGAAATGGATACTCAACCCTATCTGCCATTAATTCATGAGCCTTAATGGTTGTCCATATATCAGTTGCTTTTAAGGAAATAATAATTTCTGCAAAATTATATTTTTCCAAAATTTTCACATGTTCTACCGCACTGGCGACCATAGCTTCAGCAGTAGGGCCACCATATTTTTGTAATATTTTTCTTGATAGTGAACCAGAGTTTACACCAATCCTTACAGGTACATTATATTTTTTTGCCTCTCTTACTACCTTTTTTACTCTTTCTTCACCACCAATATTACCGGGATTAATCCTCAGACCGTCAATACCCCTGCGGATAGAAGCTACTGCCAGGCGGTAATCAAAATGAATATCAGCTATAAGCGGCAGAGAGATCTTTTTTTTGATTTCAGGTAAAACTTTCGCACTATCCATATCAGGCACTGCCACCCTGATAATTTCACATCCAGCCTCACTTAATCTTTTAATTTGTTTTATAGTAGCTTCTTTATCAGCAGTTAAGGTATTTGTCATAGATTGTACAGTAATGGGACTATCTCCCCCTACAGCCACATCTCCATAAAATATTTTTTTTGATTTCCTTCTCAAGAATTTATCCTCCCGCTTTAAAACAGACTTCGCATAAGATCCTGATAAATTATAAATACCATGAGAATCATTAATAATACAAATCCAATAAAATGAACATAACCTTCTTTTTCAGGTGAAATTGGTTTGCCCCGAATGGCCTCAATAATTATAAAAACAAGTCTCCCTCCATCAAGCGCAGGAACTGGAAGTAAATTTAAAATACCAAGATTAATACTAATAAATGCAGTCCAGTTAAGAAGATTAGCCATACCTACTCTGGCCGCCTGCCCTACAATGGAAGCAATCATTATCGGTCCACCCAGGTCTGCAGCAGATCGCTGTGATATCATTTGCGCAAAACCCGCAAAAATTGCTACAATAGTTTGACCTGTCTGCAGTACACCATAACCTATTGCTTTAAAGGGGCCCAGTTTCTCTCTAACAACTTCTGGATAAACACCAATTACTCCCTGACCCGTCTCTTTATCTTCCACAGGTTCTATATTTTTACTTATTATTTCCTCGTTTCTTTTTAATTCTATTGTTATTTCTTCTCCTGCAGACTGAGAAACTATAGAAGACATTTCTTCCCAGGTATCAACTGATTGCCCATCCACTCTGACAATCTCATCTCCAGCCCTAAAACCAGCTTCAGATGCCGGCCTTTCGGGAATCAATTCCCCAATAGTGGTGCTCTGGGAGTTATCTACTGGAATTCCAAAAAATGAAAAAATCATTGCAAATATTATAATTGCCAGTAAAAAGTTCATCAAAGGCCCCATAAAAATTACCAAAAATCTCTTTAAAAGGGATTTTTGATTAAATGTTCTTCCTGCCTTTTGGGCCATTTCATAAGTTTTTTTCTCTTCCTCATCAGCATCTTCATCAGGAGGAAATTCTCCTGTCATATTG
>CAZSTU010000003.1:0-18764 GCA_964609745.1 uncultured Halanaerobiaceae bacterium | reverse complement strand
AAAATGCCAAAATCCCCAAGGGGAATAGCTCTTAAAGAATATATAGTTTCTCCTTTCTGACGAGAAAAAAGGCGTGGTCCAAAGCCCAGTGCAAACTCTTCCACTCTAATATCAGATTTTTTAGCTGTAATAAAATGGCCAAATTCATGGACAAAAATTAATAGCCCAAGTACTAAAACAAAACTAACTATTGTTAATAACATTTTTCAGTTCCTCCTCAGTTTTAATGCGCACCATACTGTCTATTTCTTTAACTTCTTGTAATGAAGGTGATTTAATTATTTGATGATTGTAAAGCATCTTTTTTACAATTTCTATAATTGCAGTAAAGGAAATTTCTTTACGTAAAAATGCCTCTACAGCTACTTCATTAGCAGCATTCAACACTACAGGCATACTTCCTCCCATTTCCCCGGCTTTATAGGCTAATTTTAGTGCCTGAAATTTTTCAAAATCTGGTGAATGAAATGTAATATTATTATTTTGAATTAAATCAAATTTTTTCCCCAGTGTATCTTTTCTTTCAGGATAAGTAAGTACACTTTGAATTGGAATCCGCATATCTGCAGGGCCCATATCAGCCATAATGGTATTATCAACAAGCTCTATCATGGAATGAATAATACTCTGAGGGTGTACAATAACTTTAATTTTTTCATACGGCATATCAAATAACCAGTGTGCTTCTATAACCTCCAGACCTTTATTCATCATTGTAGCCGAATCAATACTTATTTTACTACCCATATCCCAGTTTGGATGGGCAAGAGCATCTTCCACAGTTACCTTTTCCAATTCCTCTTTTGCTAGGTCAAAAAAAGGACCTCCTGATGCAGTCAGGATTATATTGGATACTTCCCTTTTATCCTGTTCCTCTAATAGATGAAAGACGGCATTGTGTTCACTATCTATGGGTAATATCTCAATATCATTATCAGATAAAACTTTTTTAATTAAATGTCCACCAATAACAAGACTTTCTTTATTGGCCAGCCCCAGCTTATTATTAGATTCTAAAGCTGTAAGAGATGGTTCCAGACCTGCAGCCCCCACAATAGCGTTTATTACTATATCTGTATTTAATGCTGCAATTTCATTTAGACCAGATTTCCCGGTCAAAATTTTGACATTTTTACCTTCTAGTTCACTTTTAAGTGCCTGTTTATACTCTTTCTGACTGATAACAACATATTGAACATTAAACTTTTTTGCCTGTTTTGCCAATAATTTATAATTACTGTGAGCTGATAAAGCTTTTACACTCCAATTGTTATCTAAATGTTCAACCACTTCCAGTGTTTGAGTTCCAATAGAACCGGTTGAACCTAACAAGACCAAACTTTTCATACTTTTCACTCCTCACCAAGTTTAATAAGACCAGCATGAAACAAAGCCTTTATAATTATTAAAATTCCGGGTCCAACAATAAATCCCAGAGCCCCCATTATCCTAAATCCAACGTAAAGTGCAATCATTGTTGAAAGAGGATGAATGCCTATATTTTTACCCATTATTTTACCCTCGGAAGCGGATCTAACTCCTGCTAATATTAAATGTAATACTAACAAACTGATGACCATTGAAATATTGCCTGATATAAAATTATATAATATCCAGGGATAAAAAATCAAGGCAGGACCAATAATCGGAATCAAATCCAGAATGGCAGATGCGACAGCCAGTATAAAAGCATACTGATTCCCCAATAATACCAACCCTATACCTGTTATAATTCCTGTAATTGTAATTAATATAAGCTGTGCTCTAATAAAACCTATGGCCGATTTTATTAAATCATTTTGAACATCTTTAACTTTGGACCTCCAATCTTCAGGGAAAAGATCCAATATAAATTTATTTATCTTTTCTTTGTCCCTGCTGACAAAAAATGTTGCAATAAAACTTAAAAATGTAATGGTCAGTATCAAGGGTAATTTGGTTAATAATTTTAAGATTTCATTTATAACATCTATTAAACCCCGGCGCAAACCTTCATAAATCATTTTCAGATTATCATTTATAACATTTTTTATAGAAGGTGATATATCAAGTTCCTCAACTAATTCCTGTATTTGATTGTTTTGTTCAAAAATCCACTGTGTTCTATTACCCAGAGTACTGTAATCCGGTAAGTTCCTCAACAACCTTTCCAGTTCCAGATATATTTGGGAAAACCCAAAAACTGTTATAATAATAAATATAGAAATAATCAATGTCAAAATTATTATCACAGAAAAACCACGGTGAAGTGGTATTTTACTATCAAGCCAGCTAACTACTGGATCTATTAAGCTGGCAATTATAATAGCTATTATAAAAGGGCTAAAATAAATTAACACATATTTTAAAATAAAAAAACCAAAAATTAATAATCCAAATGTAATTAAAAACTGCTTCCACCACTTATCCATGTCATTTCCACTCCTGACATAAATTTTTACATATTAAAAAATACATGTTAACTTATATCATTTGATTAATAAGATAAAAATATAGGTAAAGGCTATGGTGAAAAGCAGGCTATCAAATCTATCCAAAATGCCACCATGCCCGGGAATAAGACTTCCAGAATCTTTAATTTCCATATCTCTTTTTAAACTAGATTCAAACAAATCCCCCATAATTGCTGCCATCGCAGCAAAAATGGCATATAATATCCACTCATAAGAAAAAAAATCTAATATCTTCAAATAAAGGCTTACAGCAATAATTGCTAAACCTACTCCCCCAAAAGCACCTTCAATAGTTTTATTGGGACTCAACTTTTTGGCCAGGGATCTTTTGCCAAAATATTTACCAGTAAAATAAGCCCCGGTATCAGCTGCCCAGGTCACAATTAAAGCCAGCCATAATAGACCCGTTTCAAAAAAATCATTATAACTTAGATCCCTTAATAGTAATAAAAGTGCCATTCCCCCGCCAATATATATTAAAGCCATTAAATTAACACTCATTGTAAATAAGATATTATCATAATTATAATTAGTTATATGATATGTAAAAAGAGTAAAAAATAATAAAATAAATATTATACCTGGTGAGAGTTTGAGCAAAAATCCTTTATTATAAAAATATGTATAAGAAATAATTATTAGACTGAGTAAAATTAATATAAAATAATCTTTATGATAATTTTGGGGTAAAAATCTAATAAATTCCCTCATAGCAAGAGATGTTACTGCCATCATAAATAAATAAAAAGGGAAAGAACCCCACATGATAAATGCTACCATTATAGCTATACCAAAAGCAGCACTAACTATTCTTTTAGTGAGCATACTATCACTCTCCTGACTCTTTTAGTCCACCAAATCTCCTCTCCCGACAACTGTATTCTTCTAGAGCTTCTTCCAGATCATCACTGTCAAAATCAGGCCAGTATGTATCGGTAAAATATAATTCAGCATAGGCAATCTGCCAGAGTAAGAAATTACTTATTCTCTTTTCACCACCGGTCCTGATCAAAAGTTCTACATCAGGCGTCCTCTTTGAATACAAATAATCTGAAAATTTTTCTTCAGTTATATTTTCCATGTCAACTTGATCATTTTGTAATATCCTGTTTGCAGCATCTATTATTTCAGCTCTTCCTCCATAATTAAAGGCGATATTCAAGTTAAGTCCCTCATTTTCATAAGTCTCTTTTTCGACTTTATTTATTTCATCTACTAGATACTTTGGCAAACCATCTCTCCGCCCAATAATTTTAATAGATATATCTTCTTCTTTTAACTCATCAATCTCATTTTCAATTGTTTGATGAAAAAGTTTTAATAAAAAATTTACTTCAGGGCGGGGGCGTTTCCAGTTTTCTGTGGAAAATGCATATACAGTCAAATACGGAATACCTTTATTACCGACAATACGTGCCAATTTTTTTAATGCCTGTACACCTTTTTTATGACCTTCACGTCTGGGCTTGCCTCTTTTTTGTGCCCAGCGACCATTCCCATCCATGATTATTCCAATATGTTGTGGTAATTTCATCAAATTTCCTCCTGTAAAAATAATTAAAACTAATTACCCCCTCATTTCAAGAGGGGGATAGTCTACTCATATCTTTCATAACACCACTTTAGTTCAATTAAATTATCTTCTGTTTTTTTTATATTAAGTATTCGTTTGCTTCCTTTTCCTGATCTGGAATTAGGGGGTTTAATCTCCTCCCGGGTTATTTTATACGCCATTTTATGTAAATCCTTATTTATTGTTTCGAGATTTGCTCCAATATATTTTTGAAATTGGGTACTATCAATCCCCAATATTTTATACCTCCATAATTTCTTCTTCTTTTTTCTCCAGTAATTCATCTATCTTTTCAATATATTCATCGGTAATTTCCTGAATATTATCAAGTCCGCGGTGGTAATTATCTTCAGATATTTCACCTTTATCTTCCATTTCCTGTAATTCATCATTGGCATCTCTTCTTATGTTACGAATAGCAATTCTCCCGTCCTCTGCTTTTTCGCTAACAACTTTCACCAATTCTTTTCTTCTTTCTTCAGTTAATCTTGGAATATTAAGTCTAATAACAGAACCATCATTATTAGGAGTAAGACCCAGATTTTCTTTTAAAATAGCCTTTTCTATATTTTCTATAACATTTTTATCAAAAGGCTCAATTACTAATTGTCTGGCTTCAGGCGCCATAACCTTGGCAAGTTGATTTATTGGAGTTTGAGTTCCGTAATAATCTACTTTAATATTTTCCACAAGAGAAGGACGGGCCCTTCCAGTTCGGACAGTGTTAAATTCATTTCTGGTATTTTCCAAAACTTTTTCCATTTTCTTTTTAGTTTTTTTCATTACCTTTTCAATCATTTTTAATTATCCTCCCTCAAGATTGGTGAGTTAACGGACAAAAGTACCTATTTCCTCTCCCATTATAGCCCGTTTTATATTACCATTCTTATCCACACCAAAAACAATTAATGGTATTTCATTATCCATACAAAGTGATACAGCTGTAGAATCCATAACACCTAAGGACCGATTCAATACATCAATATAGGTTAATTCCTTATATTTTACTGCATCAGGATTAGCTACAGGGTCTGAATCATAAACTCCATCAACACTTTTGGCCATAAGTATTGCTTCAGCTGATATCTCTGCAGCCCTCAGAGCTGCTGTTGTGTCTGTAGAAAAGAAGGGATTACCCGTTCCTGCTGCAAATATAACGACTCTTTCCTTTTCCAGATGCCTTATTGCTCTTCTGCGTATATATGGTTCAGCTACTTGTCTCATCTCAATAGCTGATTGTACTCTGGTCTCAAGTCCCAGTTTTTCAATGGCATCCTGTAAAGCAAGAGCATTAATTACAGTAGCCAGCATGCCCATGTAATCGGCGGTAGCCCTATCCATTCCTCTAGCACTACCGGCTACTCCTCGAAAAATATTGCCCCCACCAACCACAATAGCCAATTCTATCCTGGTATCATCTACAACTTCATATATTTCCCTGGCAATTTTTTTAATTGTTTCAGCATCAATTCCAAATCCTTTATCAGCAGAGAGGGCTTCACCACTGATTTTTAATAAAACCCTTGAATATGCCGGCTTATTGACCATCTATCTTTACCTCCATAATTATTATTCTGCAAAAATCCAATAATTCCTTTTTATTATCCAAAATTATTATAAAATATAAAAACAATTTTTATTGACTGATGAAGACATTCTAAAAAAGAGAACACAAATAAATGTGTTCTCTTCAAAAATTAGTTATTATCAATTTCAGCCATAACTTCAGAAGCAAAATCTTCTTCCTCGGTTTCAATGCCTTCTCCCAGTTCATAACGTATAAAATTATTAACCATCAGATTACTTTCTTCCAGTAATTCACCGACTGTCATGTCAGTATCACGAACATATTCCTGTTCAACCAAACAAATTTGTGTGAAATATTTATCCATTTTCCCTTCTACAATATTATCAATAATATGTTCTGGCTTACCTTCATTTAACATCTGTTCTCTATAGATTTCTTTCTCTTTGTCAATAACTTCCTGATCTACATCCTCTCTGTTGATAAACTGAGGAGCACTGGCAGCAATATGCATGGCAATATTTTTGGCTGTTTTTAAATTTTCATCACTAAGCTCTCCCTCTAGATCAACCAAAACTCCAATCTTACCATCCATATGTATATATCCCTCTACAAAACCATCGGTCTCAAATCTCTGAAATCTTCTGAGATTAATATTCTCTCCAATAGAAGCAATTGCTTCTTTGATTACAGTATCAACATCTTTATTCTCATTTTCATACCATCCTTCAGCCATTACTTCTTCAACAGTATCAGCCTCAGACTGCATTAAATGATCTGAAATTTTATTTACCAATTCAATGAAATTATCATTTTTGGCAACAAAGTCAGTTTCACTATTTATTTCAGCAATTACTCCCTCACTTCGGTCATTATTGATAACTACATTAACTCTACCTTCAGCTGCCACTCTACCTGATTTTTTATCGGCTTCTGCCATTCCTTTTTGACGTAGATATTCAACTGCCGCTTCAATATCTCCATCTTTTTCTGATAAAGCCTTTTTGCAATCAAGCACACCGGCTCCGGTCCTTTCTCTCAATTCTTTAACATCTTCCATTGAAATTCCCATTCTATTTCCTCCTTCCATGTTATAAAAAGGCGCGGCAAAAGGAAAAATCCCTTTACCTGCGCCTTTTGCCTTTTACTATCACAATTTACTCAGCTGCAGATTCAACTTCTTCTTTTTCTTCAGCTGTATCATTGTCATTATTTTGATTTTCACTTGCCTCTTTTGAACCCTGTTCCCGGGACTGTTCACCCTGTTTGCCCTCCAGAACAGCATCAGCTATTCGGCTGGTAATTAATTTAACTGCTCTAATTGCATCATCATTACCGGGAATAACATAATCAATGAGGTCTGGATCACAATTACTATCAACAATAGAAACTATAGGTATATCCAGTTTTCTTGCTTCAGCCACTGCAATTGACTCTTTGCGGGTATCTGTAATATATACAACATCAGGCAATCCATCCATATACCTAATTCCACCCAGAAACTTTTTTAGTTTACCCCTCTCTCTTTCAAGTTCAGTAACTTCTTTTTTAGGCAGTACTTCAAATAGACCTTCTTCTTCCATCTCTTCCAGTTCGTTGAGACGATCTATCCTTTTACTTATTGTTTGATAATTAGTAAGCATACCACCTAACCAGCGTTCATTTACATAGGGCATACCACATCTTTCAGCTTCCTTCTTTATTGTTTCCTGGGCCTGTCTTTTTGTCCCCACAAAAAGAATTGTCTTACCTTCAGCAGCCTCTTCCTTTACAAAATTATAAGCTTTATCCATTAATTTAACAGTCTGCTGCAGGTCTATAATATAAATACCATTTCTTTCAGTAAAAATATACTCTTCCATTTTGGGATTCCATCTTCTAGTTTGATGACCAAAATGAACTCCTGATTCCAGTAATTCTTTCATGTTTACTACAGACATTAGCTCTGCACCTCCTTTCTGGTTTTTCCTCCGCCTACTTCTTTCTCTACTGTATATAGAATTATACAGGATTGAGGCCAAGGGAAACCTCAAATCTCACTACTGTAAAATTACAGCACCAGTGATAGAGTCCATAGACGTGTGTATTTTGTACCATTTGCTAGTATACCACATAAAAAAAGAATTATCAATGGATTTTTAAAGAATATTATCCTCACTATGGTGTGAGGTTATTAAAACTTTTCCATCTTCGGTATAAAACTTCATAGTTCTACCATAATTTTTTCCAACATCTTCTCCGGCTATTTTTATATTGTAACCAGCAAGTACTTCCTTTACCTTATTTACATTTCTCTCCCCTACATTCAAACTGGAGTCTCCACCGCTCATAGAAAACATCTGTGCTCCACCAGCGATTTTAGCAATAAGTCTATTTTTGCTGGCACCCTTTTTTACCATTTCACTGATCATTAATGGTATTCCAGTATCAGCATATTTTGCAGGTTTTAGCTTTTTTTTATTTTCCGGAAGCATTATATGTATTAATCCTCCAATTTTACTACGTGAATCATAAAGAGCAATTCCCACACAGGAACCCAGACCAATTGTCACCAGCAGACCGGGCGAAGCCATTATGGCATATTCTGCCATTTTGACCCTTATTTCATCAACACTCATTACACTTCAAACCCCAGTGCTTCCAGAATTTTTTCAAGTGATCCTACATGGGGAATCAAAAGAAAGTAACCTTCAATTTTATTACCCCCATCTAAAAACTGTGTTTCTATTAATAGAGAATAATCACTGGTCTGAGAAAGGGGAATCATTGAAGAACTTATAATTGCACCTGCCATATCATAGGAAAAACCAGGAATAGATTGAATAAGATTAAAACCTGTCATTTTGTTTAAAGCACTTAGATAAGATCCACTCAAAATATTTCCTATTTCTTTAATTGCAGAAATTTCCATTTCTCCAATGCTAGAAAGATTTACCTCCTGATCAAGAATAATACCTAAAAGATGTCTGGTACTTTCCTCACTCAAAATAAAAAGCAGGCTGGCTGGGGCCTCCCCCATAGCCTGCAGTAAAATACCTACAACATCTTCATTAATATTACCAGTTATTTCCGGTACATCTGAAACCGGTAGTATACGCACAGACGGTACAGTCATATCTATTTTACAATCAAGAAATTGTGCAAATGCGGTAGCAGCATTACCAGCACCTATGTTACCTATTTCTCTAAGGGCGTCTTTTTGAAAATCTGTCAGGTTTTCTATAACATCTTCAGACATCCTTATCCTCCTTTTTATTCCTCAACTTCAAGTTCTTCTAGTTCTTCAACCTCACGACGTGAAAGAACCTGATCTAAGTCAAGAATAATCAGCAATTTTTCTTCCATTTTCCCTACTCCACTAATATACTTTTTATTAATTCCCTGAGTAATTTTTGGAGGTATGCCAATATTGTCTTTTTCAATACGGATAATACCCTGAACATCATCAACAATCATTCCTACCTGTGTTCCATTTATTGCTACTATTATTATTTTATCTTCAGCTTTATTCACATCTTCTGAACTGAGATTTAGTCTCTTTTTTAATTTAATTACAGGGACTATTTCACCTCTAAGATTAATAACTCCTTTAACAAATTCCGGCGCATTTGGAATAGAAGTTAATTCTTTTCTGTTTATAATCTCTCTGGCCTGTTTTATTTCAACACCAAACTCCTGATCATTTAAAGTAAACACAACAAGTTGTTTTTCCTGTTTTATTTCCTTTTCTTCAGAATCATCGTGGAATTTAGATAACATCTATATCCCTCATTTCACGTTAGTGTTTTCTTCTATTTCTGAAAACAGTAATTGTTCCAGGTTTATTAACACCAGAAGTCTTTCATCTACTTTACCTACACCTTTAAGATATTCCTGTTTTATTCCTCCCGCCACTTCAGGAGGTGGTTCAATTTCTTCTTCATTAAGCCATAAGACTTCATTTACATCATCAACCATCAGACCAATTAGAGTATTTGACACTTCAACTGTAATTATTCTTTGATTTTCACTAATTTTTTCGTTATCAAAATCAAAACGATTCCTAAGATCAACCACAGGTACTATCTGACCTCTAAGATTTATTACTCCCAGTACATGTTCATCTGTATTGGGAACATTGGTTATTCTGGTTGGTTTTATAATTTCTTTTACCATATTTATTTCTATACCATATTCTTCAGGACCCAGTTGAAAAATCACATACTGAACCTGTTTAATATCTTCAGATTGTTCTTCCTCTACAGCAGTAACCATGCTCTCATCCCCTTTTTTGAGCTTTTAAGCAATATTTCTAACATCCAGGATTAATGCTACATCACCATCACCAACTATTGTAGCTCCACTTATATGACGGGTGTTTGCAAGATATTTGCCAAGAGATTTAATAACTATCTCCTGCTGATTTAACAATTCATCTACTATAAGTCCAACCTGTCTATCTCCGGTATTAACAACTACCACTGGTATTTCATTTTCATTTTTATATTTTTTATATTCTACATCTAAATTCAACTGTTTTGATGCTTCTATTACCGGTATAGTCTTGTCTCTTAGAACTATTACATCCTGACCTCTAACCTGTCTTATATCACTATTTTCAATGGTTAATGTTTCACTTATGGCACTTAATGGGATTGCAAATGTTTCTCTATCAATTTTTACCATAAGTGCCTGTGTTATAGCCAGA
Organism: uncultured Halanaerobiaceae bacterium; assembly: GCA_964609745.1. Lineage (GTDB taxonomy): Bacteria > Bacillota > Halanaerobiia > Halanaerobiales > DATFIM01 > CAZSTU01. The sequence goes on along the minus strand of CAZSTU010000003.1, from coordinate 8,526 downwards.
GTCAATGGTAAAGAAATCGTAAACCTTGTTCCCACGTCCTTTTCAGAATCAATACGTACTTTTCCATCAAGTGATTCAACTACACTTTTTACAACATCCATACCTACCCCTCTACCTGACACATCATTAACTTTTTCGGTAGTACTGAAACCAGGATGGAAGATAAAGTTTAGCTTTTCTCTGGCGTCCATATTTTCAACTTCTTCAGCAGTAGTTAACCCCTTTTCTACTGCTTTTTGTGCCAGTTTGTCAGGATCAAGACCAGCACCGTCATCTTCAACTTCTATAAGAATCTCACTGCCCTTTTGATAGGCTTTCAATAAAATTTTGCCTGTAGGATTCTTGCCTTTTTCCTCCCTCACCTCAGGTTTTTCAATACCATGATCCACTGCATTGCGTAAAATATGAACAAGCGGATCAGCCAGCTCATCAATTATACTGCGGTCAAGTTCAGTATCGGCACCCTCTATTTTTAAATCTACTTTTTTATCAAGGTCACGAGATAAATCTCTCACCATTCTGGGAAATCTATTAAAAATACCCCCGATTGGAACCATTCTGATTTGCATTACCACATGATGTAATTCCATAGTTACCCTGTCAAGTTGCTGAATTATATCCTGATAAATATCTGAGTCTACATTTAATCCTTCCAGTCTGGTCTTGTTTATTAATAATTCTCCAACCATATTCATTAATTTATCAAGTTTATTTATATCCACTCTCACAGTCGGCGCAACTTCAAAGCCGGTAGTCTTATTGTCATCTTCTGTTTCACTTTCATTTTCTTTAGCTGTATCCTGATCACTTTCTTGAGCCGATTCTCTGATGTTAACAATTACCTTATCAACATCTCTTATACCACTTAATTCATCAATAATATCCTCTTCAGTTAAGTTGGAAACAAGTATTATCCATAATTTTCGATCAAATTGCTCATTTTCTATTTCCTTTTGTGTTGGTTTTGACTTCGCCAGATAGCCAAGTTCCCTGGTTTTTTTCAATACCATATATGCCCGTACACTTTTCAGCATAGAATCTTCTTTTAAAACGGTTTGTACTTCATATATATTATCAGTTTCTTTCATTTTAGATTTAATATTTTTTTCTTCTTTTTCCTCCAGGTTAATTTTAAATTCGCCATTTAATTTATTTTCTTCACTAACTTCAATCCCGGATTCCTCTTTCAGTCTATTATTTAATCTCTGTACATAATCAGAAACCGAAGTTGCTTCTTCACCCTTTTCTTTAATATCATCTACCAATTCATTAATAAGATCAAGTCCTTCAAATAAGAGGTCAATAAATGAAGCATCAATATTAAGTTGTTCATTTCTCACCTTATCCAGCGCATTTTCCAGTTTATGAGTTAAATCAGTCAGTTCGTCAAATCCCATTGTTGCAGCCATACCTTTAAGTGAGTGGGCAGCTCTAAATATTGAATTAATAATATCAGTATTATCAGGTTCCTGTTCCAGGGCTAAAATATTTTCATTTAAAATCTGTATATATTCTTCAGCCTCGTCAAAAAACATTTGTAAATACTGTGAATTATCATTCATGATACTAACCTCCTTTTACTTGCCTGATCCAGTAAAAATTATGTAAATGAATTATCCACTTATATATTTTATATTCGACAATAACAACAATTTTCCTGCTTTATATCAAACAAATTTATTAACCACATCTAAATAATCACTTTAAAAAAAAGACCCCCCCTGCAAACTCAGGAGGGGTTTAAAATTAATACTCTAAGCTTTTAACTTATCAAGTTCTTCCAGAAGATAATCATTTAACACTTTAATATAGGTACCTTTCATACCCAGTGAGCGAGACTCAATCACACCTGCACTCTCAAACTTGCGCAGAGCATTAACTATAACTGATCTGGTGATTCCTACTCTATCAGCCACTTTACTGGCTACAAGCAAACCTTCTTTTCCATCAAGCTCTTCAAATATATGTTCAATCGCTTCCAGTTCAGACTAAGATAGTGTATCAATCGCTATCTGAACCGCTGCCTTTTTTCTTGCTTCTTTTTCAATCTTTTCACTGCGTGATCTAAGAATCTCCATACCAACTACAGAAGCACCGTATTCAGCCAGAACAAGGTCTTCGTCTGTAAACTCCTCACCATAACGGGCCAAAACCAGAGTCCCCAGACGGTCACCCCCTCCGGCAACAGGTACAATGGTTGTCAATTTATTCTTATACAAACAATCTTCACCCTTTTTAAAGACACACTTACCCTCTTTTTGTTCAATGTTTTCTTTTGTATTCCTCGTTCTCATCAATCCCTTATTATACTCTTCCGGAAAATAACCTTCAGCAATCACTTCTTCCTGCATTATATCACATTCAAAATCATCAAGTAAACTATAACCCAAAATTTTACCCTTTTGACTTGCAATATATACATTACAGTTAATTGATTCCCTCAATACATCAGCCATTTCAGAGAAATCAACCGGTCTACCACCACTTTGCTGTAAAAGATAATTGATTTTTCTACTTCTTTCTAATAAAGAATTCATTTTCATCTACCTCCATTTTTTTATTTAAAGAATATATTTGCTAAGATCTTCATCCTGAACTACATCAGACAGCTGCTCCTGAACATAGTCTACATCAATTGTAAAAATATCTTTTTCCATCTCGGGGGCCTTAAAGGATAATTCTTCAAGCAACTTTTCCATAATAGTGTGTAATCTTCTGGCTCCAATGTTTTCTGTTTGCTCGTTAACTCTAAAAGCGAAGTTAGCGATTTCTTCAATAGCATCCTTAGTAAATTCAATTTCCAGGTCTTCTGTTTCAAGTAAAGCCTTATATTGTTTTGTTAGGGCATTTTTAGGCTGTAAAAGAATTTCCTTAAAATTTTCTCTACTTAGATTGTGCAGTTCAACTCTAATGGGAAATCTTCCCTGTAATTCAGGTATCAAATCAGCAGGTTTAGAAACATGAAAAGCTCCTGCAGAAATAAATAATATATGATCTGTTTTCACTGACCCATATTTTGTTGATACAGTTGAGCCTTCCACTATAGGTAATATATCCCGCTGTACACCTTCCCGAGATACTTCAGGACTGGAATTTGACTCTCTACCCGCAATCTTATCTATTTCATCCAGAAAAATAATACCACTTTGCTCTACCTTTGTTATTGCCCTATCACTAACTTCATCCATATCAATAAGTTTTTGTGCCTCTTCTTCCTTTAAAATTTCTCTGGCCTCTTCAATAGTTACCTTTCGCTTTTTTGTCTTTTTGGGAAAAAGATTGCCAAACATGTCCTGAAAATTAACACCCATTTCTTCTACTCCAGAACCTGAGAAAATTTCCATCATTTGTTGATTATTGGCTTCAACTTCAATTTCTATCATTCTATCATCAAGATCTCCATCTTGTAAACGCTGTCTTAACCTCTGTCTTCTTTCTTTTAATTTCAAATATTTATCCTTCTCCCCCTGCTCATTATCATTGTTATTATCATCATTAAAGAAAAACCCAAAAGGATTCTTTTTTTTCTGGTCTGGCAGGGGCAGTAAATTATCTACAATTCTATCTTCAGCCATTTTATAGGCCTGTTCTTCAACTTCATCTATCTTTTGTTGTTTAATCATTCGAATAGCTGTTTCCACAAGATCTCTGACCATTGATTCAACATCCCGGCCGACATAACCAACTTCAGTAAATTTTGTAACTTCAACCTTGATAAAAGGAGCATTGGCTATATTGGCCAGTCTTCGCGCAATTTCCGTTTTCCCCACTCCCGTAGGACCTATCATTAATATATTTTTTGGAATTATTTCATCCTGTAAATCAGATTTGATTTGTTTTCTACGGTAACGATTACGTAGGGCAATCGATACAGCTTTTTTTCCCTCATCCTGGCCAACAATATATTTGTCTAGTTCATTCATTATTTGTCTTGGAGTTAATTCCTGTTCCATCATTCACCTCCTGGATTTCTTCTACTGTTATATTATCATTAGTATAAATACAAATATCTGAGGCTATTTTAAGTGCCTGGTGTGCTATTTCTTTGGCTGAAAGACCTGTACTGTGCTTCACAAGTGCTAATGCAGCTGCTCGGGCATAAGGGCCTCCAGATCCAATTGCAGTTATATTATCATCAGGCTCTATAACATCCCCATTACCTGAAATAAGTAGGATTTTTTTATTATTTGCCACAATTAACAGAGCTTCTAATTTTCTTAAAATTTTATCTGTGCGCCATTCTTTTGCAAGTTCTACTGCAGCTCTTTCCAGGTTACCGTGAAATTCTTCCAGTTTTACTTCAAATTTCTCAAACAATGTAAAAGCATCTGCTGAAGTACCGGCAAAGCCGGCTATAACTTCATCCTTATATAATCTTCTTACTTTGCGTGCTCCTGCTTTCATCACCGTTTCTCCCATGGTAACCTGACCGTCACCGGCAATAGCTACACCTTCATTCCATTTAACAGCTACAATTGTTGTTGCCTCAATTGAAGGTTCAGTCAAATTTTAACCTCCTCATATTTAATTTTCAAATGATTCAAAATTATTCTCAATCTTTTTAATAATATAACATAATATATTTAAATTTGTCAAGATTTTTTTGTTTCTGGTTTTTACTATACATATTATTCATCAGCCGTTTCTTCGAATTTACAATCGGGATTTATACATTTATGATATTTACCTTTATTCCGACTGTATTTTTCAACCATCAAACCCCCACATTCCGGGCATTTTTTCTTGATAGGTTTATTCCAGACCATAAAGTCACAATCTGGATAATTACTGCATCCATAAAATTTTCTTCCTTTTTTACTTTTTCGTTCTACTAACTCTCCGTCCTCACATTTAGGACACTTAACTCCAGTTTTTACCAGATATGGTTTTGTATTTTTGCATTCCGGATATGCAGAACAGGCCAAAAATTTACCATAGCGTCCATGTTTGATTACCATAGGGCTACCACATTTTTCGCAGACTTCATCAGTTTTCTCCTCAAAATTTATTTTTTTCATATTTTCCTGGGCTTCTTGTAATCTCGCTGCAAAGGGGTGATAAAATTCAGCGACAAGTTTACGCCATTTTTCTTTTCCATCTTCAACTTTATCAAGCCTTTCTTCCATTTGTGCAGTAAATTCAACATCAGTCACATCAGGAAAATATTCTGTCAATAATTCTGTTACAATCTCACCAAGTTCAGTCGGTTTAAAACTTTTCCCTTCTTTTTCCACATACCCCCGGGAAATAATTGTAGAAAGTGTCGGAGCATAAGTTGAAGGACGGCCAATTCCCTGTTCTTCCAGGGTTTTTACGAGACTGGCTTCAGTATAACGTGCCGGTGGTTTGGTAAAATGCTGTTCAGGTTCTAATTTTTTTAATTTCAACTTCTCACCCTTCTTAAATTCAGGCAAAATCTCGTCCTTTTTCTGCTGGGTGCTCAAAACCCTCATAAAACCGGGAAAAAGCACACGAGATCCGGAAACCCTAAAGGTATATTTTTTACTAACCTCAAATCTAACAGAAACAGTTTTATAGACTGCCGATTTCATCTGACTGGCAACAAATCTTTCCCAGATTAGTTTATATAATCTAAACTGGTCACGATTCAGGTGTTCTTTCATCTTCTTAGGATGACGATTTGTTGAAGTGGGCCTTATAGCTTCATGAGCATCCTGAGCATCTTCATTTTTCTTATATTTTTTATTTTTACCAGGTAAATAATTATTTCCAAATTTACTTTTAATAAAATTTCTTGCTTCTTTCCGGGCTTCATGCGATATACGAGTACTATCTGTCCTGATATAACTAATCAAACCTACATTTCCACTTTTCCCAATATTTATCCCTTCATATAATTGTTGGGCAATATACATAGTCTTTTTAGCTGAAAAATTAAGTATTGAAGAAGCGCGCTGTTGTAAAGTAGAAGTTGTAAAAGGTGGCTTGGGGTTTCTTTTTCTTTTCCTCTCGTTTACTTTTTTAACTTTAAATTCACCTTTTTTAATCTCCTGCATTATTTTTTGAACTTCTTTTTCACTGCCAATATTAAACTTCTCACCATTTATGCGATAAAGATCTGCCTCAACAGTTTCTTTTTTATTATTTTCTTTCTCATTCTGTTTTTGTAATTTAGCAGTGAGGGACCAATATTCTTCAGGTTCGAAAGCCTCTATTTCTTCTTCGCGATTACATATAATTTTAACTGCAACAGATTGAACTCTTCCAGCACTAAGCCCCTTCCTTACCTTTTTCCAGAGGAGGGGACTCAATTTATACCCTACAAGTCTGTCCAGTACACGCCTGGCCTGTTGAGCATTAACAAGGTTAAAGTTTATGGGACGAGGATTTTCCAGGGCATTCTTAACTGCACTGTTAGTTATTTCATTAAAAGCAATTCTTGTACTTTCTTTTTCAAGTTTCAAAGCCCGGGAAAGATGCCAGGAAATAGCCTCTCCTTCCCGATCAGGGTCAGTGGCTAAAAGTACATCATTACTTTTTTTGGCTGCCTTTTTTAATTTATTTAAAATCTTTCCTTTGCCCCGAATAGTTATATATTTAGGCTCAAAATCATTTTCAATATCTACACCCAGTTGACTTTTGGGCAGGTCTATAACATGCCCCATAGAAGCTTCAACATGGTATTTTTTACCTAAAAACTTTTTTATTGTTTTAGCTTTAGCAGGTGATTCTACAATCACCAGTGTCGATTTCTCTTTGTCTTTTTTTGACATTATAATAAAACACCCCCACTATCAATTAACATATTTGAACTTTTGTTTAATATATTCATTAAATTCTGGAATATGTTTTGTGATTATCTGTAATTTGTTTCTATCATCTACAATATCATTTAAAGTTTCCCATAAATCTGAAGTTTTAACCGCACCTCTATAAACATTTTCTATCATTTGTCCTATTAAATCTTCACTTTCTTCAGCATTTAATACATTTAAAGCCAGTAATTTTTGAATTAAACCCTGTAACTTCTGGGTTAAATACATTTTTTCACCTCTAGAAAATATTCTAAAATATTGCTGCTTGTTTTTATTATACAGGACATTATTATCTCTGTCTTTTCCACCGGAAAGCAGAAGAGAAAAAGCTCTATCTATATCTTCAAGTTTATAACCTTCCTCAACCAATTTTAAAATTATATCTTCTTCTTTTAAATTTTTATCTTCATGTAATAACTTTTTTATAATAATACTTATTATTTCCACAACATTTTCGCTCATATATTATGGCAGAATTAAGTTCTGCCTCTCCCTCCTTTACTTAAAAATCAACATTTACATAACTAGTATAAATTATATTGGTTTTAAAAGGTTTTGTAAACCCTTAAAATAATATTTTTTACCCGGAATTTTTTCTATGATACCTTTTAATTCCAATTTTAGCAATATAGAATTTATTTCATTCACATCAAAATCACTTATTTCAATTATATCATCAACAGTTAATTTACTGTTTTTCTTAAATAATTCAATTATATTTTCTTCTTTACTGTCTAGACCTGGCATTACAACCTGTTCTTCATTATAATTTGAATCGTTATATAAAAATAATTCATCTAAAATATCTTTAGCTGAAGTAACCATACAGGCCCCTTCTTTTATTAAATTATTACACCCTTTACTTTGAATGCTATCAATATTACCCGGAACTGCAAAAACCTCTCTATTTTGTTCTAAAGCCAGATTGGCAGTTATTAAAGATCCACTCCTGCCTGCTGCCTCTACCACTATTACTCCCCTGCAGAGACCACTTATAATGCGATTGCGTCTTGGGAAATTACTTTTCAAGGGTTCAATATCAGGATAAAATTCACTGATTACAGTCCCATTATTAATAATTTTACTATATAATTCTTTATTTTCTTCAGGATAAATATAATCCAGACCTGAACCAAGAACTGCAATAGTATTTCCACCAGCCTGTAGAGACCCAAGATGGCCGTAACTATCAATTCCAGTAGCCATTCCACTGACTATGGTAATACCTCGTATTGCCAGTTTATAAGCAAGTCTTTTTGCTACTTTTTTACCATATACTGTAGACCTGCGGGATCCAACTATTGCCAGAGCAGTCATGTTTTTATTTATTTCTTTTCCTTTATAATAAAGCACCGGGGGAGGATCATATATCTTTTTTAATATTTCGGGATAATTTTTATCATCTATTATAAGTGTTTTAATATTTCTTTTTTTTAAATATTTATAAGATTCTCGTAAATTAACTTTTTCTTTTTGAAGTAATATTTTTTTTGCACTTTTTGGACCTATTCCTTCGAGTTTCAATAATATATTTTCATTCAAATGATTCCATATATTTGCCGATGTATGATAATATTTAAGCAATTTTGCAATAGACACTGGTCCCAGACCATTTAACCTGCTTAAACCCACCCAGTAATATTTTTCCTGCATTTGTCAGTACACCTCTTTATTATAATATAATAAATTTTTCTTATATTATTATTTATTACATATTTATCAAAAAATTCCTTCTTATACAACAAAAAAA
>CAZSTU010000002.1:0-27436 GCA_964609745.1 uncultured Halanaerobiaceae bacterium | reverse complement strand
TTAAAGATAAATATGGTGATTTAGAAACTTTAAATCAGGCCTGGTGGTCTAATTTCTGGAGCCATACTTATTCTGACTGGAAAAACATTGCATCTCCTGCACCTCAGGGAATGCAGTCCAATCATGGTCTGGCTCTGGACTGGAAGCGTTTTGTAACCGAGCAGACCATTGATTTTTATGAAAATGAAATTGAGCCCTTAAAAGAGCTTACACCGGAGCTTCCGATAACTACTAATTTTATGTACAGATATGAGGGGCTTGACTATTCAAGATTCGCAGAAAAAGTTGATGTGATTTCCTGGGACTCCTATCCCAGCTGGCACAGTGAGCAGGAAAGTGACCCTGAGCGAGCAGCGGATGTAGCTTTTATGCATGATTATTTTCGTTCACTTAAAGCTGGTAAACCGTTTTTATTGATGGAGAGCACTCCCAGTAAAACCAACTGGCAGCCGGTAGCGAAATTAAAAAGACCGGGGATGCATAAACTTTCTTCTCTGCAGGCAGTAGCTCACGGATCAGATTCTGTTCAGTATTTTCAGTGGCGGAAAAGCCGGGGTGGTTTCGAAAAATTTCACGGTGCAGTGGTCGATCATGTAGGTCATGAAGATACACGGGTTTTTAATGATGTAAAGGATCTTGGTGAAGATTTAAAACAGCTTAACGAAATTATAGGTACTACAGTCGAAGCAGAAGTAGCAGTTATTTTTGATACAGAAAATCGCTGGGCAATTAATGAAGCTTCAGGTCCCCGTAAGGAAAAAAGAAATTATATTGAAACCGCTGTTAATCATTATCAGACTTTCTGGGAAGCAGGAATTTCGGTTGATATAATTGATCAGACAAAAGATTTTTCTAAATATAAATTAGTTGTTGCGCCAATGCTTTATCTGCTCAAAGAAGGGACTTCAGCCAGATTAAAAGATTTTGTCAAAAATGGAGGGGCTTTAGTCAGCACTTACTGGAGTGGAATAGTTAATGAGACAGATTTATGTTTTGAAGGAGGATTTCCCGGACCGCTAAAAGATTTATTTGGTATCTGGGCAGAAGAGCTTGATGTTTTATATGATGCTGATCAAAATAGGGTTGTCTTTAAAAAAGGTAATCAATTAGATTTAAATGGAGATTATCAGTCTGGAATTTTTTGTGATCTGGTCCATCTTGAGGGGGCAGAGGCGATAGCTGAATACCAAAGCGATTTTTATGCCGGCCGTCCTGCTTTAACTTTAAATAATTATGGTCGGGGTCAAGCATATTATATTAGCTCCCGTAATGAACAGCAATTTAAAAGAGATTTTTACAGTGCTTTAATTAGGCAGTTAGACTTAAATAGAGTTCTGGAGATAGAACTTCCTGCTGGAGTAACAGCCCAAAAAAGAAGTGATGGCGACAATGATTATATTTTTGTAATGAATTTTAATCAGCGAAAAGAAGTAATTGATTTAAAAAAGGAATATCAAAGTCTATTAACTAAAAAAGTGTTCAGAAAAAAAGAATTAAAAGCATATGATATTGAAATTTTAATTGGAAGATAATATAATTTTAATTTCAGCCTATCTTTAATTTAAGCAAAAATTTGGTTAATAGATAGATTTTTAATATTTTGTTGCATTTGAATTTTTATTACCAATTAAGTTTATCAAATGATTAATTAACCATCTCTTAATTTGAATATAAAGAAACAAACAGACGGAAAAGAAATCAAAAGATTTTACAGTGCTTATATTATTTATATGGAGGAGATTTTAATGGCATTTTCTAAAATAAGTAATCAGAAACGTTTAAAAAAACTTAAACATCCAGGGAAAAAAGTCCGGATAGTGCTGGATACCGATACTTATAATGAGGTTGATGATCAATTTGCCCTCGCTTATGCTCTTAAATCACCAGACGCGATGCAGGTAGAAGCAATTTATGCTGCTCCGTTTCATAATAGTCGTTCTAGTGGGCCGGAAGATGGTATGGAAAAGAGTTATCAAGAAATAATTAATATTTTAAATATGATCGATGTTTCGAATAAAGGATTTGTTTATAAAGGATCAAGGGGGTATCTTAAAGATGGGAAGACACCTCAGGAAAGTAAAGCTGCCAGGAATCTGATTAAAAAAGCAAAGACAGCAACTGAAGATGAGCCTCTGTATGTAGTATCCATCGGGGCAATTACTAATGTAGCTTCGGCTATATTGATGGAACCAGATATAATCAGTAAGATTGTGGTTGTCTGGTTGGGAGGACATGCTCATTTCTGGCCAGATACTAAAGCTTTTAATCTTTTTCAGGATATTCATGCATCTAGGTTATTATTTGATTGTGGGGTGCCCCTGATTCATATTCCATGTAAGGGGGTAAGTTCTCATCTTATTACAACTGCTCCCGAACTAGAGTATTATCTAAAAGGAAAGAGTAAAATTGGTACATATCTTACGGATATGGTAAGTAATGAAACTAAAGATTTTGATGCTGGTTCCAGGATTATTTGGGATATTAGCACCATTGCCTGGTTAATCAACCCGGATTGGATACCTAGCAATATTGTCCACAGTCCGATATTAAATGATGGTTATACCTGGAGTTATGATTATTCTCGACATTTTATTCGATGTGCAATTTATGCCCACCGTGATAAAATATTTGCTGATTTATTTAATAAACTTGCCTGATGAATAAATAGTTAATTAATTAACACACATATTTTTACACAATTTGAAGGAGGAAACATAAAATGGAGAATTACTCCAAAATAAGTGAACTAGATTTATCAGCTATAAAACCACTTGGATGGCTAAAACAATATCTTAAAAAACAGAGTAAAGGTCTTACAGGAAATCTAGAAGTTGCAGGTTCACCTTTTGATCGGGTAAGATGGGGTGATGCTGGAACAGATATTGATTATGATGCTCCACTGACAGAGGAATGGTGGCCATATGAACAATTAGGTTACTGGATAGATGGTATGGTTCGCTGTGGATATTTGTTGAATGATGATTATTTAATCGAAAAGGCAGTAAATGATATTAGTTATGTATTAGATAATCCTGATGCAGAGGGTTATTTAGGACCAGACTTTTTAAAAAAAGCTGTTAATTGGAATCGCTGGGTCCATACTGTTTTCTTCAGAGCAGTAATGGCTTATTATTCCGCTACAGGGGATAAAAGAGTTTTAACTTCCTTAAAAGACCATTATCTTTCTGAGACCTCACCTCACATGGAAATGAGAGAGGTTTGTAATGTGGAAGTGATTTTATGGCTATATGAACGAACAGGTGATTATAGGCTTTTGAAACATGCTATTGAGGCATATGAGGGTTTTAACCATAAATATAGCAATAATGATACGTCTATAAAAAGTATGTTATCAGATAAAAGATGTACAGAACATGGGGTGACTTTTAATGAAATAGCAAAATTAGGCGCAATTATATATATTTATACTGGAAATGAAAAATATTTACAGGCAACTATAAATGCTTATAAAAAGTTAGACAGGGATCAAATGCTGATAGATGGCGTTTGCAGCTCCAGTGAACATTTAAGAGGGAAGGATCCACTTGATAGTCATGAAACATGTGACATAGCTGATTATACATGGAGCCTTGGTTATCTTCTGATGGCAACAGGTGAAAGTGAATATGCTGATAAGATTGAAAAAGCATGCTTCAATGCGGCTCCAGGTGCAGTAACAGCTGATTTTAAAGCTTTACAATACTTTTCATGTCCCAATCAAGTTGTGTCAGATAAAAGTTCCAATCATAATAAATTTTATAAGGGAAGCAAATGGATGTCATATCGCCCCAATCCAGGAACAGAATGCTGTACAGGTAATGTTAACAGAATAATGCCCAATTATGTGTCAAGAATGTGGATGAAAGATAAAAATAAAGGCTTAACAGCATGTCTTTATGGTCCATCTAAAGTAAGCGCAGCTGTGGGTAAGGGAAATCAAGAAATAACTATTGTTCAGAAAACCAATTATCCATTTTCTAATCAAATAGATTTTAAAATAGAAACAGATCAAGCAGTAAGATTTCCTTTATCCCTGAGGGTACCGGGTTGGTGTAATGAATGGGAACTTATTATTAATGGAAAGGAGGAGAAAGCCCCAATAAATAATCGTGGTTTTATCTGTATTAAAAAATTATTTAAAGATGGAGATTGTATTACTCTTGTTTTATCTATGGAAATAAAATTAAGCCATTGGCCGCAAAATGGAATAGGAATAGAAAGAGGTCCGCTGGTATATTCTTTAAAAATCGATGAGGACTGGCAGATTGATAGAGAAGAAGAACGCTGTACGGAGGATTTTCCAGCTTGGAATTTATATCCTGCTAGTGACTGGAATTATGCTTTGTGTCTTGAAGAGGGCGATTTACAGGAAGTGGAGATTATGGAATTTGAGGAAAAGATTGAGCCCTGGAATATAAAGACAGTGCCTATTATGCTTAAGGTTAAAGCAAAAAAAATCAAGGAATGGGATATAGAGAGAACAAACCTGATAAAGTCTGATAGAAATAATGAAACAGGATTGAAAACTTTTGAAATAGAGGGAGATTTTCTTTTAACTCCTCAACTTCCAGATAATGAGGTTTTGGATTTTGTTAAAGGCACTAAAGAAACTATAACTCTTGTTCCTTATTGTTGTACGCAACTTAGAATTACTATATTTCCTCATATAGATGAAAAATAAAAAAAGAGTTATTAAAAGTATTAAAAGAAAGGCTAACATCTAATAATTAGCTTGTTATTATTGTATTAATGAGAAGAATAAACGGATAAGAATACTGTGTTATTAAAATCAGTACTATCTGTTAAAAGCTGATTTTGGACATGGTTTATAAAATGAGGACTTTATTCTTGGTTTGAGGACTTTACTCTTGGTTTTTGTTATATATATAATTATGTTAATCTGGTAAAGTTGCTTAGGAGAAAGATTAATTTCAAGATGCTTTTTTGTTTACTTCATTCAAGAATAAAAGATTTTTGACATAACTTATATGAATTAAGGGGGAGACTTATGAAAAAAATATTTAAGGAGTTATGGGATAAAAGAGGATTATATATGTTAGCTATTCCAGGATTTTTATTTCTAATTGTTTTTAGATATATACCCTTACAGGGGCATATATTAGCGTTTAAAGATTATAGATTAAGTGATGGAGTATGGGGAAGCAGGTGGGTAGGCTTTGAAAATTTTAAATTCTTTTTTACAAGCAAAGATTTTTTAATAGTCACAAGAAACACAATTTTCTTAAATTTATTATTTATTTTCGGAAGTCTATCAATGGGGCTTTTGTTGGCAATATTTTTAAATGAAATCAATATATATTTATATAAAAGAATTAGTCAATCAGTAATTTTTTTACCACATTTTATTTCCTGGATGGTTGTAAGTATTATGGTGTATGGATTTTTTTCCACTTCAGGTTTAATTAATAATTTTTTAACAACTATTGGGTTGGATAAAGTAAAATGGTATATGAATCCAGAACCATGGCCTATTATATTAACGTTTATTCGAATCTGGAAAGGTGCTGGTTATAATTCTATTATATTTTTAGCTGCAATAACGGGACTTCCTTCGAATGTTTATGAAAGTGCTATGATTGATGGAGCAAACCGCTTTCAACAAATATTATATATTACTTTACCTCTTGTTAGACCAACAGCTATAATACTAGCATTATTAGCGCTTGGACGTATTTTTAATGGAGATTTTGGAATGATATATGCAATAATAGGTGATAATGGTATTTTGTACGAGTATACAGATATAATTGACACATATGCTTATCGTGCTCTGAGGCAAATGGGTGATTTTAGTATGAGTTCAGTTATCGTGCTTTATCAATCAACTATGGGTGTTATTACAATTTTAATATTTAATTGGATCGTGAAAAAAATAGATAAAGAATCCAGTTTATTCTAAAAGGGAGTGATACTTATGTTTTTATGGATAAAGAAAAAAATTGAGTCTATTGAAATCCTCAAAAAGAATGATAACAGAATAAGAAATGATAGTACTATTGGAGAAAAATTATTTCATCTATTTATAAAAATATTTGTAGCATTATTTGCAATTGCTTGTTTTCTACCTTTCTGGGTTACAGTTTTAGCTTCTTTTACTCCAGAGATGAAACTAGCAAGAGAGGGTCTTAGAATTATACCTAGTGGTTTCAGTCTGGATGCATATAAATATATATTGCAGGGGAACCAAATTTACTACAGTTATGCTGTAACTATAAGTGTTACAGCTATAGGTACATTATTGGGGGTCTTTGTAAATGCTCCTTTTGCTTATGTTTTATATCATCCCAGAGTTAAGTATAAATATGTCATCTCGTTTGTAACGTATTTTACTATGGTATTTGGAGCAGGTATAGTAGGATTTTATATGTTAGTAGCACAGTGGTTGGGTCTAAGAAATAATATACTGGCTATGATATTGCCGCGAATATTCGATCCTTTCATGTGTTTTTTGCTGGTTGCTTTTTTCAGAGGTTTACCATATGAATTAAATGAATCAGCACGATTAGAAGGTGCTAGTGAATTACAGGTATTTCGTTTTATAATTTTACCAATTTCTAAACCTATTATTGCAACGATATCATTGTTTATTGGACTTGGTTATTGGAATTCATGGTTTGAGGCACTTTTATTCATTGATAACAGCAAGTTGCTACCATTGCAATTATTACTAAGACAGATGATATCAAATATTAATGTTTCAAATATTATGGCTTCCGAATATGCAGTCCAACTAGACCAGGTTTTACCAAGTAATACGGTCCGATTTGCTACCGTTATTTTAACGATAGGTCCTATATTTCTGGCTTATCCTTTCGTACAAAAATTCTTTGTAAAGGGAATTACTATTGGCGCTATTAAGGGTTAGTTTAGGTTTTTTCTGGCAATGTTTATAAGTTAAAAAGTGAAATAAAAGAAACTTGTCAGTTAGCACATAAAATACAGGGAGGTAATCTTATGAAAAGAAAAACTTTAATGATGTTGGTTGGTTCAATGATTTTAGTACTAATGATGGGAACTGCTGTTCAGGCTCAAACTGTAAATATTGTTTTACCCGGGCCAGAACCGGCTGACGATTGGGATCAGGTTCAGGATATTGCCAATGAAAGATTGGAAAATGATGGGTATGATTTTCAGATTGATGTTAAATTTATACCTTATTCAGACTACAAAGATAAGACTTTAGTACAACTGGCTACAGGTGAGCCCATTGATTTAATTCATGATGCACCTTGGCATGGTAGAGATCAAAAAATAAATGCAGGGTATTACTATCCTCTAGAAGATTTATTAGAAGAGCATGGAGAAAGAGTTTATGATTATAGAGAACCTGAGGATTTTGAATCTGGTAAATTTAAAGTTGATGGTGAAAGAAAGCTAATTGGAATTCCTAATAAAAAGAGTTACGGTGACGTAGTTAATACATTGGTTAGAAAAGATATAAGAGAAGAATTGGGATTTGAACCAATTACAACGCTTGAAGAACTTGAGGACTTTGCTTATGCTGTCCGTGACGAAAAACCAGAGCTAGTACCTATGATAGCTCCAAATGTAGATAGATTTGGATTGCATGTAGGTCAAATGAAGTTAACAGAAGATGAACGTACGCCCAAATTCATCTTTGACCATGCTTCTGGTTTATTCTGGATTGCAGGAGATCCTAACGATCCAGTAGAGGCTCTGGATGAAAGGGGAATTGCTACAGAACCTGGGGAACCACTTTTATCCTGGTTGAAAAGAATGAGAAGGTGGTATCAAGATGGTTTAATTCATTCTGATATTCTAGCTATTGATGATCTTAATTCTTATCAAAATTCAGGTAATGTTGCGATATCCTTTCAATCAAACAGTACTGTACCAATGTCTTATCAGGAAGCTCTAAAAAGTACTGATCCTAATGCTGAATGGGAATTAGTTTCATTACATTCCTATTTAAGAGGTCAGCATGGTACTGATAATCAAATCTATATGCCTATATCAGGAGAAAATAAGGTTGAGGCAATGCAGTTTTTAAACTGGGCAAATAAGCAGGAAAATTATGATCTTCTTGTTTACGGTATTGAAGGTGAACACTGGGAAAAAACCGATCCGGGATTTTACAAGCCACTTAAAAACTTTGACTATCGTGCCTGGGCATGGTTGGAAAATTATGAAACTGCTAGGATAGATAGTACTTTACCTGAATTTCAACAGGAGTATTTATTATCAACTCAAGAAATTGAAAATGTTAAAATAGATCCATATGGCACATTTAATATGGATAAAGAGCCGATTAAAAATGAGGAAACACGTTTTGCAGCTCTTAGAGATAAATACTGGCCAGCTATAATTACTGGTGTAGTAGATCCTGAAGAACATCTGGAAAAGTTTGCAAGTGAGGGTGGAGATATAATAGATACGATAATTAAAGAACGTAGAAGACAAAAAGCTGAATTTGCTATAGAACAGGGATATATTGATAGAGATTATGCTATAGAACAGGGATATATCGAAGAATAAAAGTAATTAGAAAATAAAATTATAAGTATATAAAATTAGAAGTGTATAAAGCTGTAGTAGACTATCTCTACTGCAGCTTTTCTAAAATATATGAGATTATAATATGACTGATCAGTGAATTTTCATTTAAAACAATTAGCAGCATCGATGCTCTTTGTCTTCTATAACTATAATTATAATAATTGTGAATGCGATAAATGACTGGACTGTTCGTCAACATTAGGGAGAGTATGCTGAATGGGAAACCACTCCAACAAAAGTATTTGATGCAGAGGGTGGAATTTTTATATTGGTGCCCATGGCAATGGGAATGGGTAGATAATGAAGCATCTAAAAGTGGAACAGACTATTACTATCCAAGAATTGTTCTAAAAGATGGTGAAACTGCATGGGGGAGTCCGATCTGGGTAAGAACATGATGAGATAATATCGATACGGTAGATAGTTAAGGGTATAGAGTTCATGAATTAATTTGATAGATTACATTAAAGGTGGTAAATATTAAATATGATGAATATTGAAAAGAAATTAGCGATATATCATGAAAATCAGTTATCAATAAGAAGTCATTATTATAATGTGTCTGTAAATAAACAGGAAATTTTTGTTGAAGAGATGGCAAAATATGACATCCCTGTTCATTATGTTCGTTTTGCTTTTGCAGGAACTGCACAACTTGAAGTTTCCGCTGATAGAGAAATAAAGTCATATACACTGAGCCCTAAAAGTCAGGAAATAAAATCAGAATGTGATGGGGAGAAAATTAAATTTAAATTAACTGAACCAGGTAGTTATGTTTTAAAGATAAATACAATGGAATATCTATTCATCTTTGCTGATCCTATTAGGATGACTGAAATAGAAAAAGAAATTGTTAAAGCTAAAAATATTATGGATTATGGGATTGATAATACTGGTGAAAAAGTTGAGACTATGATTATTCAACAGGCTATTAATCAGGTATCTTCCAGTGATAAATATGATACATTATATTTCCCCAGCGGGATTTATTGTACAGGAACAATTGAATTAAAAAGTAATATAAAACTCTATCTGGCTGAAGATGCTATTATCTGTGGTTCTGATTATCCTAACGATTATCCTGATTTATTTGAATTAACAGCTGATAATAGCCTACAGAATAAAAATTCACTGTTTTATTCCTATAATGCAAAAAATATTTCTATAAAAGGTCTAGGCACTATTGATGGAAACGGAAAATCAATAAAATACCAGGGTATATCTGCTAATTTATTAAAAATAATTGGTTCCAAAGAAATAAGTATAGAGGGGATTTTTCTAAGAGATCCTGCAAATTGGAATACTCATATATTTAAGTCAGAAAATGTATCAGTGAAAAACGTAAAAGTAATTAACAATATTCCTTTTGTAAATTGGAGTAATACAGATGGTATTGATTGTGACTGTTCAAGAAATATAGTGATAGAAGATTCATTTCTTTATTGTGGTGATGATTGTTTAGTAATTAAGGGGACCGATCAGGAAAATGGTCAGAATGTGGAGGATATAGTAATAAATAATAATGTATGTATTTCAAGTTGTGCAGCGTTGAAAATAGGTACAGAAACAGTTGTCCGACAAATTAAAGATATTGAGTTTTCAGATATTGATGTTGTTTGTGCTAGAAGAGGAATGGTAATAGCTGGATTTGATTATGCAGAGATTGATAATGTTGTTTTTAAAAATATTAGAATTGAGCAACTTAATGATGGACCTGGTATAGAAAAACCATTAATTATTGAAATTAATATTCCAGAAAAGACGTGGCGTCCCTGTCCTGGTGAATGTAAGATTAATAATCTTTGTTTTAAAGATATTGTAGTTGATGTGATGTATCCTTCCCAAATAACTGGTCATAGAGATATTTATAAAGTTAAAGATCTTCTTATAAAGAATTTATATATTGAGGGTAAGAAAATCACGAGTGGAAAAGCTGGTAATATAAAGTTTAATAAATATGTTGAAGGAGTGAAATTTGAGTAAGACGTCCTTGTAAACAAAATAGTCTATATTTTGAATAATAATTGAGATTAGAATCTGCCCGAATAGAAGGAGTGGTTGTCATTTCCAATCTGATCGGACAGTTTTACAGTGACTTTGGACTGCAGATGGCTGATTTAGTTCGTGATCCGCGCTGGGGGAGAGTAATGGAAAGTCAGGGTGATGACTTAAAAGATCAGGAGACAATGGCTGCCTGTGTATAAACAAAGAAGGAAATGTAAAAATTGTATAAATAGAAAAGGAAGTGTATAAATAATGAAACTGCCATATAAATTTAATGACGAAAAAAGAAAAATAGTTTTTAATAAACACAATATGCCCAGGCCCTGGATAAACTATTTATCTAATGGCTCTTTACATGCATTTGTGTCTCAGGCTGGAGGGGGACTTATGTGGTGGCGTACGCCTATGATATTTAGGATAACTCGTTATAGAATGTATAATCTTCCTATAGATTCACCTGGGTTTTACCTTTATATAAAAAATAGTGCTGGTACCACTTGGAGCCCTAGTTTTAGACCATGTGAGACTTCACTGGATTCCTGGCAATCAGAACACACCCCTGGTTTTACCAGTTTTAAGGCTGAAAAAGATAATATTAGAGCCAATTTAACTTTTTTTATGGCACCTGATCATGATGTGCTTATCTGGGATCTAGATCTTGAGAATAAAAGTGACGCAAAACAGGAGCTTGATCTTTTTTCTTATGTAGAGTTTTCACAACATATGTTTATGAAGGAAGTTAGTTCAGGATATTATAATAAATGGATGGTAAGAGTAGAATATAATGAAAAATTAGATGCTTTGACTTATCTAAATCATTATGAGTTTCAACCAAGAAAAGAAGATTCCCCTCTTACCTTCATGGCAACAAACCAGAAGTTAAAGAGTTACTCATGCAGCAGAGATGAATTTTGTGGATTTTATCGAGATGAAAGAGATCCAGCATTAGTAGAAGAGGGTATTTGTGATAATACTTCCTTACGTGGAGGGGAAGGATGCTCTGCTCTTCATTCAAAGATTATTTTAGAACCAGGCGAAACAAAAAAGGTTTATTATTATCTGGGAGTGGTCCCGGGAGCAATGAAAAACCTTCAAAAGGTTTTAGAACAAACTGCTAATATACTATCGAAATTAAAAACTCCGGGCTATATAGAAAAACAGAAGCAGAAAAATAAAGCATGGTGGGATGAGCACCTTTCAGTTCTTCAATGCAATGTTCCAGATAATGACGTACAGAGACAAATTAATACCTGGAATCCTATGCAATCTGTTCATACAGGAAGATACTCTAGATCTATCAGCTCAAGTGCATCAGGAGAAAGGGGAATTGGATTCAGGGATACCTGTCAGGACATGCTCGCACAGGCATATAGAAAACCTGATTGGGCCAAAAAAATGTTGTTTTATCAAGCCACTATGCAATTTGAAGAAGGTCACACCGTTCATCAGTCATGGCCGGAAGAAAAGAAGCCTCCCCAGATATCAACCAGATCTGATAATCATTTATGGATGGTTATGCTTGCTTATGCTATTATCAGTGAAACAGGAGACTTTAGTATTCTGGATAAAAAGGTGCCGTTTTTATCCAGAGATTTGAAAACTACTTCAAATAAAGTTAGTATATGGGAACACTTATTACGAGGTGTTGAATTTACTGAAAATCATAAGGGACGACACAGTCTACCATTAATACTTGTTAGTGACTGGAATGATCATTTTGGTAGTTACGGCAGAGAAGGCCGAGGTGAGACATTATTTGTCGCTCAACAGTATGTTTATATATTAAAAATGTTAAAAAAATTAGCTTTATTAAACAATAAAAAGTTAGATGTAAAAAAATTGCAATTTCTTATTGATAAACAGACTGAGGCAATTAATAAATACGGCTGGGATGGTGAATGGTGGCTGAGAGGTTATGATGATGAGGGGGAACCTGTTGGTACGCATAATGACAGCAATGGAATGATATGGTTAAACACACAAAGTTGGGCAGTTATGGGGGATGTTTCACCTAAATCCCAATTAACCCAGGGAATGGATTCGGTAAAAAAACATCTGGACTCCCCGATAGGTATTCGAATTAATACACCTGGATTTCCTACCTGGCCAGAAACAGATAATCCTGCTGTTAAGGGTTTACCACCGGGGTGTGCAGAAAATGCTGGTATATTTTGTCATGCGAATAGTTGGGCAATTATTGCCGAAGCGATACTGGGAAGGGCTGAAAATGCCTGGAAGTATTATCGTCAGCTTATACCTCATGTAGCACTTCAAAATATAGGGTTAAAACGTTATACTGCTGAACCATATGCTTATGTAAGTACTATTTTTGGACCGGAAAATGTCAGACACGGCTGGGCTAATGTGACTCAGGTAACAGGCACGGCAGCATGGATGGATATTGCATCCACTCAGTATTTACTGGGTATAAGACCTGAGCCAGAAGGACTTGTAATAGACCCCTGTTTACCATCAGACTGGAATGGCTATGAAGCTGTAAGAAAGTTCCGTGGTTGTAAATTGATCATTAAGGTAATTAAACCACAGGGAATAAGCAAAGGTGTAAAGTCCATAACTATTGATGATCAAGCTATAGATATTGTTAATAATCCTTTGATATCTTCATCTATATTAGAAGGTAAAAAGAGGATCAATGTAACTGTAAACATGGGTGTTTAAAAAAAAAATAAAAATTTCGCAGTTAATTTGACTTATAAATGGAGGTTATAAATATGTATACTAGAATACTTGAAAACCATTCTTATCATCATAATGGAGTAGAAAAGATAAGCCTGAAAGGGAAAAATAAAAAATCAGTAATTTTTAATGCTGATTGTGTTTATAGGCATAAAGGTGGGCAAACTTCAGGTCCTGACATGTTTGCTGAAGAAGACAGAAAAAAAATAGTAGGAGAGAAAACTTTACGGATTGATATCGAGCGAAAAGATATGTTTCGTATACGTTTTGCTGAAAGCAGCGAAGTTCCTGAGAACGATACACCGATGGTAGTGGGGAAATTTAGTGGAGCAAGCTATGACTTTATAGAAAATGAAAATGAATTTGTGATTGATACAGGTATCTACAAACTACTTATAACAAAAGAACCTTATCGACTGGAGATATTTGATAGAAATGGAATTAAAAAATTTCGTTCATCGGGTGGTGATGATAATCATTTCAAACCTCTTGATGCACCTAATCTGGGTATTGTCAGGGGAGGGGATAAACCACTTGATATAACCTTTCCACACGGTACCAAGCATGAATATCTACCTGAAGATGTAGATGCAACAATTGCAGTAGATTCTTTCAAGTTAGATCACAATGAACATATTTATGGTTTTGGTGAAAATTTTATTGGACTTGATAAAAGATATCAGACTATTGATTTATGGACACAGGATGCTCTGGGTAGTATGTCAAGAAGAACTTATAAACCAATACCTTTTTATCTTAGTTCTAAGGGTTATGGGATATATGTAAATAGTCATGCACCTATGACTTTCTGGCTAGGAACAATATCTAATGTAAGAAATATACTGGCAGTAGAAGAAGAATTTATGGATTATTATATAATATTAGGCGAAAATATGAAACAGGTAATAGCAGGTTATAATGATCTGACTGGAAATGTACCCCTACCTCCTAAATGGTCTTTTGGGTTCTGGCTAAGTAAATATACATACCACTCTGATGCTGAAGCCAGTGAGGTTGTTGAAAAAATGCGGAACAATAAACTACCATTTGATGTTCTACATCTGGATGTTGGATGGTTTGACAGGGAATGGGTATGTGACCTTGAATTTGGAAAAGAAAGCTTCCCTGATCCGGTAGAATTTGCAGAACGAATGAATGATAAAGGAGTTCATTTGTCTCTCTGGCTGATGCCTTATATAGATGAACGCAATAAGTTGTTCAAAGAGGCCAGAGATAAAGGATATTTTCTTGAGGACAGGGAATATTTATCTAAGTTAAAGTCAGAAGAAAAACCCAGTCTTCAGGAAGAAGGTTTTGACAATTTTCAGGTACTTAAATGGGGAACATTTGATGTATCAAACCCTGAGTTTGTAGAGTGGTTCAAGGAAAAATTAAGGCATTTGTTCAGGATGGGGTATGATGTAATTAAAACTGATTTTGGTGAGGGAGCACCTACTATAGATGCTGAGTATTATAATGGTATACCTGCTCGTAAGATGCACAATGCTTATCCGCTTTTGTATAATACTATAGTCTTTGATGTTGCTAAAGAATTTTATGATAGACCAATTATATGGAGCCGTTCAACCTGGGCTGGATGTCAGCGTTATCCTGTTCACTGGGGGGGAGACCCGACCGCTATTTATGATAATCTGATTCCTCAGCTTACAGGTGGTCTGTCACTTATGTTAAGTGGTTTTTATTTCTGGAGCCATGATATGGGGAGCCTTTCAGGAAAAGAAGATGACAAAGAATTATATCTGCGTTGGTTACAGCAGGGTCTTTTTACATCACATCCCAGAAATCACGGAGGCGGTAAATGTGAGCCTTTTAATCTTGGACCTGTAGATATGGACATGGCGCGGAAAATGCTCAATCTAAGATATAGACTTATACCATATATATATTCCAGTGCTTATCAAAGTGTAGAAAATAAAGTTCCATTTATGAGACCGATGCCCCTTGAATTTGAAGAAGATCATAATGTACATACTATGGATGACCAATTTATGTTTGGGCCATATATTATGGTTGCACCGATATATAAAAAAGGAGGAGAAAGAAAGGTTTATTTTCCTGAAGGAAAATGGTATGATTTCTGGACAAGGGAAAGGATTGAAGGCGGGAAATGGATTAAGATTAATATGGATGTTGATAAAATACCTATATATCTTCGTAGTGGTGCCATTATACCTATGGGCCCTCTAATGCAGCATGTGGATGAAAAAGCCTATGATCCAATAAGTCTATTATTGGTTCCCGGGAATAAACAAAGTGAATTTCTATATTATGATGATAATGAGTCTTTCAATATTATACTTAAGGAAAATTTACTGAGTATAGACGAAGTAGGTAATCATATTTTTAAAATCTATGTTCATACCGAAAAACAGATAAATAATGTTTTGGTAAATGGACATAATATTTCATTTAAAAAAGAAAAATTTGGTTTTAGTATAGAGCATAAAGTGTCTGGTAATAAGCTTGATGTTAGATGGATAAAAAAACAATAACCACAAAATGATTGTTTATAATGGTTTATTATAGATATTTTCATTAGTATTGCATAAAAATAGTCAAGAAAATTCAAATTCTATTTTCAACGAAAATGTTTGTTTAAAATAGAAGAATTCCTTATAATCGGGATTTGAATATTCTTTATTTAAATCCCGGTAAATAAGGTTTGCACTTTATGAATAAAGATATCAAAAATATTAATATACCTGAGTAAGTCAGTAAATTATCAGAAAATATTGATTATGAAGTGCTTGCTAAAGCTGGTTAAATAAAGTATGTTATCACAGAGTTTTATGTTAGTTGTATACTTGTTGAAAATAAAAACATTGGATGTTATTTAATTACTTAAAAATTAAACCTCGAGCTGTGATTACATCCTTAATTAAAACAGTCTGATCGATTTGGATATTAGATAAGTAGCTATAGATGATCTAACTAAACTCCAGTATCTAATTAGTTTATATAATTATTGAATCGAGGAAAGTCTAAAATAATATTAAATGTAATGAATTCACAAAAAAGTTACTAAAACGAAGCTTTTTAAATTAGGCTTTCGGTCTTAAATATGATATTATTAAGTTGTAATTACTTGAATTTTTTTAAATGAACTATCTGAATTTTTTATAATTTGCTGATTTTGAAAATGATATCTAGTGTATGGATTCTATGATATTGAAAGCCAATATACTCTATTTTTTAGAATTCAGTTATTATATAAAGGTTTGAAAATTTTGTCAACGAACTAACTGAATAGCAGAAAATAGGACTTATAAAAATATCATTCAGTTCATTATAAGAGGTGATAATCATGGGCAATTTATTTAGTATTGATGGACCATTATATAAGATTTTTAAAGTAATATATCAGTTATTAATCTTAAATTTTTTGTGGTTAATATTTAGTATTCCACTAGTAACTATTGGTGCATCTACTACTGCATTATTTTATATTACAGATAAGATAATAAGAGGTGAATATAAAAATTATTTACTAAAGCCTTTCTGGCAAAGTTTTAAGAATAATTTTAAACAAGCAAGTATTATATGGCTGATGTTAGTAGTAGGTTTCATAGTAATTTCTATTAATATTAGAAACCTCTATTTATTAGGTAATTTAAGTAAATATATAGCAATAGTTCAATTTTTTATATTAATTGAACTGGTTATAGTAGGAATTTATATATTTCCACTTCTAGCGCGACATCATATAACGGTTATTAATGGATTTAAAGCTGCTTTTTTTATAGCTCATCGTCACATTATTACAACTATTTTATGTATTGCCGTATTTCCTGGTCTTTATTATTTATTAATGTGGGAAGGTTATTTTATATTATTTATTATGAGTATATATTCCTTCTGGATTATGTATTTAATAAGGGATAAATTCTCCCGGTATGCTGAAAGTGAATAAAAGTCAGAATATACAGAAACAAAAAATAAGAGGGTGGACACATGCTGAATAAAAATATCTTTAAAAAAACTTACTTTCGCCTTTTTCTAATATTAACAATTATTATGGTCGTAGTTTTACTAGGCTTTTCTTATTTATTATCATTTATATTTTCAGAATATGCTTATTCACAAATTAATGAATTTAATGAAAATAAACTCGGGCAGATTGAGGAAAATATTGATTTTATACTAAGAAAATTAAAAAGTTATAGTCTTAAATTTTATCAGGATCCAGATATTCAGGAGTGGTTTTATCCAGAACATGCAAAAGATTGGATATATTTTACACAAGCTAAAAATACAGTAGATAATTTTATGATTACGGAAGAATATATATATAATGTATATTTGATAAACTTAACTAGCAGACAGATATTGGAAAGAAAAACAGAAAATAGCTTATATAACTTTGATAATTTTTATGATCAGAAAATATTAGATAGGGTACTTAATAATCCTCCATCAAGCTTAAATTATATTACTCACCAAATAGAAGATAAAAAATATTTAGCTTTAGTTTTACCTGCAACACCTTCTCGAAAAAATATTTATGGTTATATGGTAGTATTACTGGATAATGAACTTCTTAATGATTATATACTGGGAAATAAAAGTAGTGGTGATACAAAAGTTAATATAACAAATAATAAAGGGCAGTTAATATTAGGGGATAGTAATGATTTAATTTTCACTAATAATTATTTAGATAATAATATAATAAATTCAAATGATGAAAAATGGCATATCAATAAAAGTTATATGGAAACTTATGGATGGAGTATATATTATATGACCCATTTAGAAAATTTTGAAAAGAATATTTATATTTTTAGAAGGAATATTTTAATTTATACTATAATAATAGTAATAATTCTTGGCCTTGCTATTTATTTAAGTTCTAAAAAGGCATATAAACCAATTGTTACCCTGGCCAGTCAGATAAAAAATCGTTATAAAAATGTGTTAAAACACGATGAATTAAATTGTATTGAAGAGCACAATTTATTTAAAAATACATTTGATTTATTAACAGAGAATATAAACCAGATGAATAGTGAGTTAAGGGATAATAGGAGATTAGTTAATGAATATTATCTTAAACAGTGGTTACAACAGGGAGAACTTACAAATTCTATTCGCGAAAAGCTAAATGAACAAACTTCCGTGTTGTCCTTCAAATACATTCGGGTAGCTGTAATTAGGATTGAGGCATATGCAAAGTTTATAGAGAAGAATGATTTTTCCTCTAGACGATTATGGAAATATGCTATGGAAAACATTAGTGAAGATCTGCTGAATACTTCAGAAAGAGAAATCAGAGGAATAGATTTTGGAAGTGATCATATAGCCCTGATAATCGCCTGTAATCAGGATCACGAAATAGATTTAAGTGATAAATTAAATCAGGTTATAGATAATATAGAAAAATTTATTGGTATAAAAGTTACAATAGCTATCAGTAATTTAAAAGAACAAAACACAAATGTCAAACATATCTATAAAAAAGTTTATGAATTAAGCCTATTAAAATTCATCAGTGGAGAAGACAAAATATACAAAGAAAAAGATTTTAAAGAATACCATAAATTACTTAAACCACTACCGAATGATTCTATGGTAAATGAGTTAATAGTTGCAGTTAGGCTTTGTGAAAAAGAAAAAGTTAACACAATATTAGAACAATTAACGAATAACTTTCGAGAATTGACACCTGACCAATGCCAATTTCATATGACTTATTTATTGTATAATATTTTTAAAAGTTTTAATAAATTATCTTCTGTGGATGATTATGAGGCTATAGAAATACAGTTAAATAAATTTAAAAACCTAACAGAATTTAAAAAGTGGCTAAGAGGAGAGTTGTTAGAAATAATTAACAAATTAAACCAAAATGAAAATCATAGCAGGAAAGAAAAAGTTTCAATGGAAATCATTGAATATATTAGATATAATCTAACAGACCCAATGCTTAATATTGATGATATAGCAGATCATGTTTCCTTATCTTCAAACTATGTTCGCCAGATATTTAAAGATACATTAAATTTTTCAATATCTGATTATATACTTCAGGAAAGGGTAGAAAAAGTTAAAGAATTACTGAAAAATACGGATATGAATGTAACAGATATTGGAAAGAATGCTGGTTTTCAGTCTAAAAGTCATTATTATGCTACTTTTAAAAAATTAGTGGGGATCACACCAGGTCAATACAGAGATAAAATTAAAGACCAAACTTAAGAAAAAATAGTAAATGAATGTCGCGAAATATATAATACATCTTTTGTAGCAAGACGACATAATATTTCTAAAAATACTGTCTATGCCTGGATGATTTCCCATCCTCCCTGGTTTCAATATGATTATCATAAGAATTTAAATAAAGAGTTATTAAAAGTATTAAAAAGAAAGGCTAACATCTAATAATTAGCTTGTTATTATTGTATTAATGAGAAGAATAAACGGATAAGAATACTGTGTTATTAAAATCAGTACTATCTGTTAAAAGCTGATTTTGGACATGGTTTATAAAATGAGGACTTTATTCTTGGTTTGAGGACTTTACTCTTGGTTTTTGTTATATATATAATTATGTTAATCTGGTAAAGTTGCTTAGGAGAAAGATTAATTTCAAGATGCTTTTTTGTTTACTTCATTCAAGAATAAAAGATAAGGAGTTTCCCCATTTTTTAAAATGGGGAAAGTCTTTTTTAATGTGACATGATTATTTAAAACATAATTAAAGATATTTTCAGAACTTGATAAATATCTATAAAGAGGAAAAATACAAATTATAAAAGCGGGGATTCTTTGAATGTTAAATGTATAGATATAAAAAAGGACTTTATAATTATTGCAGCAGTTTCTTTAGAATCATAATTAGATATATATAGATGAAGTTGAATTAATAGATAATAACAAAGAGATTATTTTTGTTAGTATAACACAAAGAGGATCAGAAAGGAGGTTTAAATTTTACGGAGATTTCTCTCTTGATAATACAGGAGATGGAACCTTATAACTTATTTAGACTATTGTCCAGAAACCAAAAAATAATTAATAATTGATTACGAAGGAGGGAATGAAATTTTTAAAATAACAGAAGGGTTTGAACGTATATTGGGACATATTGGGCCAGATATCGATGAATCACAAAAAACAATTCATAAAAAATTATTTTCAGCTGTGAATGCGATAAATGGCTGGACTGTTCGTCAACATGAGGAAGAGTATGTGGAATGGGAAACCACTCCAACGAAAGCATTTGATTCAGAGGGTGGAGTTCTTGTAGTGGTGCCCATGGCAATGGGAATGGGACAAGGGGCTTATGGATACATGCCATCCGGGGAGTTCGTTTTGCATGTGAATAATAGGCCTATATTAGATTTCCAATGTGTTAAGTATTCCACATTATGGCAGCAGGATTCTGCAAGATTCTATTTTGAGGTTAAGCGAAAGGTTACCTCTCCGGAAATGGTAGTATGTGGCTTTGGCTATTTATACCTTACACCCAACCAACATATTGAGCTTGGCAAGCCAATAAGACTTTCAATACATAATCGAAAAAAGAATTATACATGGATCGAACGGGCACCCATTTCAGATCGCTGGGTTCGAATTGATGAATGCAATCGCTTGGAAAGAGGCCAGGGGATATATTTAGAAGACGGTATAAAGGCTGTACAGGCAGAAAAACGCAGGTTTTCATGGGGCAAACGCAAACTGTACTTTGGTGATATGCATTGCCACAGCGGAAGACTTGAAGAAACATATAAGTCTGGAGAGCGAGAGTTTCTACGTCAGGATAGTGGATTGAATTGTGGAATAAAGGACCCCGAGGATTATCACCGTTATGCAAAATACGCATCAAGACTTGATTTCTTTTGTTTAACCGATCACCATAGAGACGAGAAGAAAGGCCTTACAAAAGAGGACTGGCAATATCGTATAGCGACAGCACAAAAGTGGTCATCTCCGGACTTTGCTACACTGGTTGGCTGTGAACTTGTTACAAAAACAGCAGGCCACTGGAATCTGTACTTTAGGGAAGAGGCTCCTGAGTATCCTCCCTGGGAAAACTTAGGAATTAAGGAGATTAAACGCCGTTTAAAAGAGCGGAAAGATAAATTAATGTTTTTTCCTCATCAGGTACCAACAATTTGTTATACGGATGTCTGGGATGAGTTTGATGAAAGCTTAAGTCCACTTGTAGAGATATATTCCCACTGGGGCTCCGGGGAGTATTATGGCAATCCTCTTCAGTGCAGGGAAAGTGATGTTAATCCACATAATTTTGTCAACGTAGCACTAAATCGTGGATTGAAAATGGGTTTTATTGGATCTACAGATGAACATTGTGGTGCTCCTGGTGATGGTTGCACATTTTTCAATCCGATTGGAGCTGGAATGGCTTGTGTTTGGGCAAGTGACTTAAGTCGTGAGTCAGTTTTTGATGCACTTAATGAAAAGTATTGTTATGCCACCACTGGTGCAAGGATTATGCTTAAGTATTCATTAAATCAGTTTCCAATGGGCTCTGATATATGTATTCCACAAAATAAACACAGGGTAATTCAATTACAGGTTGATGCACCTGAACAGATTCATGAGATGGTCATTATCAAAAATGGTAAAGAAGTGGCCATAAAACCCGGTCGTAGTGCTACCCAACAATGGGAATGGGTAGATAATGAAGTATCTCAAAATGGAACAGACTATTACTATCCAAGAATTGTTCTAAAAGATGGTGAAACTGCGTGGGGTAGTCCGATTTGGGTAAGGACATAATGAGATAATATCGATACAGTAGTAGTAAGGTTATAGGGCTCATGGATTATATGGATATGAGAGTACGATTTTTAGGTGAGAAAGCTGTATTGGCATTAAATTTATAGAAATTAATATATTGTAGACGAGTATAAAATGAATAAGATTTAAATCCAATAATACCCGGGTTTAATTCTGACCTATCAATAAGTTGTCTTGAAATTTGTCCCAGTGGTGCTTTGCAAAGTGAACCAAAGGAAGGCAAAATATTTGATTCTTAAATTTATGAAAAATGCTGGTTGTGTGTAGAAGAATGTCCGGCAAGTGCCCTGGTTTTACCGGGGAGTGAATATACTGTTGAAGAAGTGATGAATGAAGTTTTACAAGATGCTCTTTTTTACAAAAAATCAGGAGGGGAGTTACATTATCGGGGGGTGAACCTACAAAGAATTTAAATTTTACCTGGCTCTGCTTAAGTCCTGTAAAGAAAATCAAATTCATACTGCTTTAGATACTTCAGGCTGTATTTCCTGGAATAAACTAAAACAGCTTATGCCATTTGTTGATTTAGTACTTTACGACCTAAAGCATCTAGATAATTAAAAACATAATAATTTACCGGGGTGTCTAATCAATCGATTCTTGATAACATAAGAAGTTATCTGCTGATGAAATAACACCTATTGGGAACTATGACACACAGTATCGTATAATACAAACTTTGAGGTTGAATACAAAAACTTCTTTGAAACAAGGGATCCTCTTATTATGGAGTGGTTGGAGAGATTTAGAAAATGGTATCAAGATGGTCTGATGAATACTGATATTTTGGCTATAAATGATCTTGAAAGCTATGTTCTTACAGGTACCTGGCAATATGCTGGTGGACATGTGAGAGCAGAACACAGGCAGATATTAGCAGAATCTCTACCTGGAGCAGAATGGGAAAGTATTATATTCGCAGAAAAGCCATGGGTAAGTGATTTTGCTGCCTGGAACTTTATATCTGTTCCAAAAGGATCAGAAAACAAGGTTGAAGCTATTAAGTTTTTGAACTGGGCCAATAAAAGGAAAACTACTTTATTCTTGAAGCTGCTCATACATTAAATATACCTAACAATATAGGTGTTTGTGTTGTTAAAGATGTTGATTCTGATTTGTTAAAACGAGGAGTAGAAATATTATTTGAAGATAAGTCTGGCTATTTTAAGTTTTTAAAGATTGATAATACTGTAGAAGGCTTTGCAAAGAACAGAGACATGACTATTGAATTGGAGTGTCAGCGTGCCTATGCTGGTTGTTATTTGTCTAGCATTCCCGATCGAGAGTATATCCTCTTGGATTGTGTAATAATAAGTTTTGGAACAGTATTTGAAAAGGCCTGGTAGGATATGATGAGTGATGACGACACCAATCCTAGTACGACAGAATTATGGGATAAATTCGTAAAATATCTTAAAAATGTTGTAAATACAATTCTAGGGGTAGATGGAGCTACTCCAAATGGTAGGAAAGCTGGTGAGCCAATATCCCATGGTGCAAATCGTCATGCTGGATTTAGAGAAGTTGGTGCAGATAGTGCCATGTCAGTTGTTATTGTATCAGTTCAATCATACAGCTCCAATGCAAATTGAATTTGATTCTGATATTACTAATGAAAAAGATGCTGTTAAACTTAAAAACTTGCTTATATTTTATTTTGAGAGGAGTAATTAAATGGATTACATTTATAATGGAGTGTGGAAAAAAAGTTTTGGAGAACCAGAAAAGTATACCCCTTTATCTTTAGCTAAAACTATGCCAAGAGAGGATGCATTAAAAAATATTTCTACAGAGGGAAAAACACCTTTACTGGATGATGATATTCAATGCAAGATTACTGCTAGAGGCTGTGTTATAGAGATTCCATTGAAAGCAGATGAAAAAATTTATGGGTTTGGACTACAATTAAAGAAAGTTAATCATACAGGGACTAAAAAACATTTAAGAACTAATGCTGATCCTGTTGCTAATACCGGAGATACTCATGCACCTGTCCCTTTTTATGTAAGTACCAGAGGATATGGTGTTCTTATTGATACTGCTCGTTATTTATCATTTTATTGTGGGAGTAGTACAAAACTAAAGCAGGGAAGAGATCTAAATGAAGTTAGCAAAAAGGAAATTGCCAATAATACAGATGATTTATATAAAACAGACTCTATTAGTGAGGAGAAAAGTATTCTTATTGAGGTTCCTTACGCAAAAGGTATTCAGATCTATGTTTTTGAAGGTCCTGATATGAAAACGGCAGTTCAAAGGTATAATCTTTTTTCAGGAGGAGGATGTTTGCCACCTCTCTGGGGTCTTGGAATCTTATATAGAACTTATGGTAGGGCTGATATGTCTGAAGTTTTGGATCTTGCTAAGAATTTCAGGGATAATAAGATACCCTGTGATATTATAGGGATAGAACCTGGATGGCAAAGCCACTCCTATTCATGTTCTTACACATGGGACAAAGAAAGATTTCCGGATCCTGACAAAATGATTCAGGAATTAAAAGAAATGAACTATAATATTAATTTATGGGAACACGTATTTATTCATCCTTCTTCACCGCTATACCAAAAGTTAAAGCCATATTCGGGGGATTATGAAGTCTGGAATGGTCTTGTCCCAGATTTGAGTCTGGTGGATGCATCAGATAGTTTTGCAGAATTTCATAAAACTAATTTAATGGATAGAGGAATTGATGGTTTTAAACTTGATGAATGTGATAGTTCGGATTATACAGGGGACTGGTCCTTTCCAAATTCATCTGCTTTTCCTTCCGGTCTAGATGGTGAGCAAATGCATAGCATGCTGGGTATATTTTACCAGAAGTCTATCTTAAAAGCAGTAGAAAAAAGGAAGAAAAGAACATATGGGCAGGTAAGGGCTTCTCATGCCTTAGCATCCTCATTACCATTTGTTTTATATAGTGATTTATATGAGCATCAAGATTTTATTAGAGGGCTAATAAATTCTGGTTTTAGTGGTCTTTTATGGACTCCTGAAGTTAGACAGTGTCAATCGGTTGAAGAACTTGCAAGAAGAATTCAGACTGTTATTTTTTCGGCCCAGGCTTGTATTAATGCCTGGATGATTCCCCATCCTCCCTGGTTTCAATATGATTATCATAAGAATTTAAATAATGAGTCTGCTGAAAACTGGCAGGAAGTACAGGCACTTTGTCGAAAATTTTTCGAATTGAGAATGAGCTTTGTTCCTTACCTTTATTCAAGCTTTGTCAACTATTATAGAGAAGGGGTGCCTCCATTTAGAGCATTGGTTATGGATTATCCTGAAGATGTGAATACTTATGATATAGAAGATGAGTATATGATGGGAGAAA
Source organism: uncultured Halanaerobiaceae bacterium (assembly GCA_964609745.1). GTDB lineage: Bacteria > Bacillota > Halanaerobiia > Halanaerobiales > DATFIM01 > CAZSTU01. The sequence goes on along the minus strand of CAZSTU010000002.1, from coordinate 2,079 downwards.
CAGTATTAGTTGCGCCGATGCTTGCAGGTGTCAATAAAAGAAAAGTCTATTTACCTGAAGGTAATTGGTATTGTTTTTGGGAAAATAAAATATATACTGGAAGAAATACCTATGAAATTAAATGTAATTTAGATAGAATTCCTTTGTTTATAAAGGAAAATTCTCTTTTACCCCTGGCTAAACCACTTCAGTCAATCTCTAAGGATGTTTGTTTTGATATAACTGTTAGATGTTATGGAGATAAATCCAGTGAGTTTACTTTATATGAAGATGATGGTACTAGTTACGATTTTTATGATGGGAAGTATAACAAATTAAAACTGATATTTGATAACGAAGATTCCTATAGGTTTGAAAGAATAGGAAATATAGATATGATAAGATATCGTATTAACGAATGGCTTATATTATAACTTGAATTATTGGGATTATTCTGATAAAAATTATTAAAGAAATAATTATAATATTTTCAAAGATATTTAAGATAAAAAACTTTAAAAGGATGTGATAAATATAATGAATATCTTATATATCCATACTCATGATACTGGTAGGTATATAAAGCCATATGGTTATAATATTCCTACTCCGAATTTAATGCAATTAGCTAAAGAAGGTACTCTTTTTAGAAATGCCTATTGTGCAGGGCCGACATGTTCTCCTAGTAGGGCTGCTCTGCTCACAGGTATGGCTCCTCATTCAGCCGGGATGCTTGGATTGGCTCACCGGGGTTTTGAGTTAAATAATTATGATCAGCATATAGTTAATCACTTAAAGAGGCATGATTACGAAACAATTCTTTGTGGTATTCAGCATGTGGCTCCAGATGAAAAAATGATTGGATATGATCGGATAATTACTCAGGATGTTGAGGGAGGACATAAGAAAGACCTGGCTAATGCCGGGAGGGTTGCACAATATCTTAGAGAAGCAGGAAAAAAGCAGGAGAAGAATTTTTTTCTTTCCTTTGGTATGTTAAATACCCATCGTGAGTTTCCAGAGTCAGATATAGATCCTAGCTATGTTATTCCACCACATCCCCTGACAGATACTAAAGAAAACAGGGAAGACATGGCTGCATTCATGGCATCAGCTAAAATGATGGATGATTGTGTAGGGAAAGTTATTGAGGCATTAAAAGAGTCTGGCCTGGAAGATGAAACTTTTGTTATTTTTACTACAGACCATGGTATTGCTTTTCCAAAAATGAAATGTAATCTTTATGATACTGGAATTGGTATTTCTTTAGTTATTAAATATCCGGGTAATAAGAAAGTAGGCGAGGCGGTCGATAGCCTTGTAACCCACGTTGATCTTTATCCAACCATCTGTGATCTACTTAATCTAGAAAAACCTGACTGGCTGCAGGGGACAACAATGCTTCCAATTTTAGAGGGAAAGTCAGAAAAAATAAGAGATGAAATCTTTTCTGAAGTTAATTATCATGCTGCTTATGAACCATTGAGATGTATTAGAACTGAAAGGTATAAGTTTATAAGATTTTATGATTATCACAGTCAGGTAGTAATGGCTAATATTGATGACGGTCCCAGTAAAAGATTTTTGATAGAATATGGTCTGCAAAATCAGTGTAGAGAAAGAGAGATGCTTTTTGACCTATATCATGATCCAGTTGAAAGGGTAAACCTGGCAAAGGATAGTGGATATTGTAAAATTAAGCAGCAACTTATTGAGAGATTGAATATATGGATGAAAGAGACAGATGACCCTCTTTATGATTCTGGAAGGGTAGAAAAACCAGAAGGTGCCATATGAGATAAGTTGGAGGGTCTACAGTCAGGCGAGGGTAATTTTGAGTGAAATAAGGTAGGCTTAGATTAAGTAATGAATTATATTTATTGTTAATTTAGACAGGCAATGGGAAAAGTCCTTTTTTCTTATATCAACATTTGGATGATTGCACTGCGAAAAGTAGATTTTAGGAAATATAAGTTTTATGATTATTATTATGTCGGCAGTCTTAATTTAAAATAATTGGAGTTTAGACTTTTCGCAGTATGACCATTTATATTTAAACTTAGAATAAAAGGTGGAGTTAGCATGAATGATTATAAATCA
>CAZSTU010000001.1:6705-29764 GCA_964609745.1 uncultured Halanaerobiaceae bacterium | reverse complement strand
ATTTTCAGCTGCATCGATGTTTTCAACATCAGTTCTTAAACTTTCAATAATTTCTGAGGTAGAGCGTTTTCGATTGTCTAGCTCTACCAGTCTTATAGTAAACTCTCCTTCATCTTCTCTACCACTTTGTCCTACAACAGATTGCATTGTACGTAATTCCGGTATATTTTGCACTTTTTTTTCAATATGTTTTACAATATTTTCTGTTCGGTTGTGGGGGGTACCTTTGGGCATTTCTAATTGTATTTGTATCTGTCCTTCATCCATTTCCGGTAAAAATTCAGTTTCCAGCTTGATAAAAGGAAAAAAACTAATGGCAAAAATCACAATAACCAGTAAAAAAGATTTAGCCCGGTTATCTAGAGCTATATTAAGCCATTTTTGATATTGATTTTTTATTTTATCAAGGAAACGATTGATAAAACTGTTTTCCTGTTTTTCAATTAATTTTTCCACTTCTATATTTTCAAGAAGTTTTGAAGAAAGCATGGGAATTAAAGTTATAGATACAAATAATGAAATCAGAAGGGCAAAGGTTACAGTAAAAGATAGATCACTAAAAATTTCTCCTGCAATACCTTCTATAAAAACAACGGGCAAAAATACCATTAAAGTAGTTATAGTCGAGGCTGTAATAGCACCTCTAACTTCATTGGTTCCTTCTACAGCTGAGTTAAAGGCACTGTTTCCTTCTAACCTGAATCTATAAATGTTTTCAAGAACAACTATAGCATTATCAACCAGCATACCTGTTCCAAGTGCCAGGCCACCCATAGACATAATGTTAAGATTCATATCAGCAAAGAAGAGCATAACGAATGTAGTTATAATAGAAATTGGAATAGAAAGGGCTATTATGACAGTTGTTGGTATATTTGCTAAAAAGATAAATAATATAATTACAGCAAGAATGCCACCTACAACTGCATTATTAACAACAGCACCTATGGCCAGGTTAACATAATTTGATTCATCATAAATAGAAGAAAAGTTCACGTCCACATCATTTTCGGATTCAATTTTTTCTATTTCTCTTTTGACTAATTCTGCTGTTTGAACAGTATTGGCTTCTGCTTCTTTTTGTAGAGACAAACCAACACTTTCTTCTCCATTAACCCAGGTATATTGTTCTCTATCTTTGTAATCATCTTCAATACGCGCAATGTCTTCCAGGTAGTAAGTATTGTTTTTTCCGGGAACCATTACATTATTTAATTCTTCTAATTCTTCAATTTCACCCAGGGTTCTGATTTGAAGATGTTCTCTTTCCTGTGGGGTAATGTCACCCCCCGGGAGGTTCTGATTTGAAGCTGCAATACTATCCATTACATCATTGACATTGATGCTGTATCCCCTTAATTTTGCTGTATCAAGATAAATCTGTATTTCCCTTTCCAGACCACCACTGATATCTACAGAGGCAATCCCCTTTAAACTTTCCAATCTGGATGATAATTCATCATCAGCAAATTCTCTTAATTCAGCCAGATCCATTTCCGATGAAGTTAAGCCATATTCTAGAACGGGCATTTCTGTTGGATCATATTCCATGGAATAAGGGTCATCCACGTCATCGGGAAGTTCCTGCCTGACTATATCAACCTGTTCCCGTACATCCTGGATGGCAGAGTCTAAATTTGTACCCCAGTTAAATTCGATAATTATTTGGGATTCGCCTTCCTGGGAAATAGAAGATACGGTATTGACATTACTCACAGTTTGCACTGCTTCTTCAATGGGTTCTGTAACCAAAGTTTCTACTTCTTCCGGATTGGCTCCTTCATATTCAGTAACGACAACGGCTACTGGCAGATCAAGGTCAGGCATTAGTTCAATGGGGATGTCTAGAATAGATATTATACCTAACAGGATAAAAATTAATATGATCATAGTAATTGTTACAGGTCGGTTTACAGCAATCTCTGTTAATTTTTTCATTATAGATCTGCCTCCCTCGCCTCTACTTTCATACCGGGATTAAGTTTATCTGATGGATTAGTTATAACAGTATCTCCTTTTTCCAGTCCTGATTCTATTTCCACCATTGTTCCCTGCCTATCACCTGTTTTTACTTCTTGAGTATAGACAATTTCATCTTCTAAAACATAGACAATATCTTGTTCATTATCATCTTCTCTTAAGGCAGAGGAGGGGATAACAAGTTTTTCAGTTTTACTTTTTGATTGTAATTTGAGATTTGCGTACATTCCGGGTTTTAATTTGTTATCAGAGTTTTCAATTTCAACTTCAATTTCAAAGACTCTTTTTTCAGAATCTGCCATAGGACTGATCTGGCTTACTTTTCCATAAAATTCTTGATCGGGATAAGCATCAATTGTTATCTCGGCTTCATCATTTTCATCAATCTGCACCATATCTTTTTCACTTGCTTCCAATACTACTACAATCGGATCTACATCAATTAGTATAAAAGAAGGTTCTTCATCTGATACTAATTCTCCTTCTTCTACTTCTCTGCGGGCAATCACGCCATCTGCCTGAGCTTCTACGGTGCTGTCATCAAGATTTAATTTTACCTGTTCAAGTTCTGCTTGGGCCTGTTCCAGATCAGCTCGGGACATTTCAAGTTCTTCTTCTCGTGCTCCCTCTCGAGCCTTTTCTAATTCTGTTAAGGCAGAAGAAAGTTGTGATTCCACTTCTTCTTTTTTGGTCTTGACTTCATCATATTCCTGACGTGAAACAACATCTTCTTCATATAGTTTTTTAGTTCTTTCATAAGTAGATTGTACCAGGTCCAGATTTACTTCAGCCTGTTCAATTTGTTCCTGCAGTTGATCTACTTCTTTGCTGCGGGCTCCTTCTTCGGCCATTTTCAACTGATTTTCCGCGGCTTTAACTGCAGCTTCGGCCTGTTTTAATTTTAAATCAAGTTCATCTGTTTCTATTTCTAATAAAATATCTCCTTTACTTACTTTATCACCTACATCAGCATTGACCTTTTCTGCTCGTCCCGGCACTTTGGGGATTACATAGTGAGTGGTACTGGGTTCTAATACCCCTTCAAAAGAAAGTCTTTCAGTAGTAGAGTCATAAGAAGCAGTAGTATAGTTTACAGTTAGCTTATCATTTTCTTCGTCATTATCATTTTCTGAGGAATTATTATTATTTTCAGGACTTGATTCATTATTTGTATTATTTTTTAGTTGTGACTCTAAGTCCTGCAGGCGTTTTTCCACAGATTGTTTTTCTGCTAATTGTGTCTCAAGACGCTGGTAACGCAACCAACCCCAGATTGTAGAAATTATAAGAATTATAATAACTGTTATAATTAAACCATATATGTATTTTGATTTCATTTTTTATCTTCCCTTCTATAAAGGAATGGAATAATTTAAAAAACTGACTGGTCAGTTCTATAGTGTGTTTATATTGTATAAATCTAAAATGCTTTTGTCAAATTTCATTTTTACTTGAATACAATTATAGATTGTAATATGATTGTATAGTAAGAAATAAATTAACAGTGATTTAAATAAGGAGTTGATATTGAAATGAAATCTGTCAGAAAATATTTATGGTTTAATACTGAAAAAAGAGTAAAGTTGATCAATATTACTGACAGAGTAAGGGAGATAGTGTTGGAGAGTGGAATTGAAGAAGGGCTGTGTCTGGTGAATGCAATGCATATTACAGCAAGTGTATTTATAAATGATGCTGAAAGTGGCCTTCATCAGGACTACAAAGAGTGGCTGGAAGAATTAGCACCACATGAACCTGTATCAAGGTATGCCCATAATACCTTTGAAGATAATGCAGATGCTCATTTAAAAAGACAAATAATGGGTCGAGAAGTTGTAGTAGCTATTACAGATGGTGATCTTGACTTTGGACCCTGGGAGCAGATATTTTACGGTGAATTTGATGGTCAGAGAGATAAAAGGGTATTAGTGAAAGTCATAGGTGAATAGGAATGCTGGCATTACAAAAAATAGCAGCTTCATTTCTCAGTTTACCCGGTTTGTTTATTTTGCTCTGGGGTATTATAGTATTTTACTTGCTATTTAAAACAAATAATAATTTCGTAAAAATATTTTCAGTATTATTGTTATTAATTATGTTTGTTTTTATGAGTGGTACTGGCGTTAAATTATTACTTTATCCTCTGGAGAATTATCCTGACGGACAGTCTTTTTTTTATGAAAAAGATTATCCCATTGTAGTTCTGGGGGGCGGATTACATTATGGACTGCCTGATAGTAAAGGAGAATTGAACAGGCATAGTCTGAGAAGGCTGTTTGGGGGTTATGAAATTTATCAAAAATTAAATACAGAATTAATCTATACGGGAGGAGTGGCTTTAGGGCATAATAAAATAAGTGAGGCAGAACTGGCCGAAAAGTGGATGGAAAAAATGGGAGTAAATAGTTCAGATATTGTTACTGAAGATCAGGCAAGAACCACTTATGAAAATGGTTATTATATACGAAAGTGGTTGGAGGAAACTGATAGAGAGAAAAAAATATATTTGGTGACTTCAGCAGTTCACATGCCCCGCTCTATGGCCGTATTTACAAAACAGGGAATAGAAGTAATTCCTGTGAAAGCAGGATATCAATACAGCCATCAACTGGGATGGTTAAATTATTTGCCAAACAGAGGTGCCCTTAATGCCAATTTAAGTGCGGTTCATGAATGGCTGGGATTAGTCTGGTATCATTTAACAGATAAGATTTAATTATAATATAGAAGGAGATAGATAATATGACTGCAGATCTACATTTACACTCTACCTATTCTGATGGTAGTTATACTCCCCGTGAATTGATAAAAGAGGCAGCCAATTTAAATATTAATCCGGTGGCAATTACTGATCATGATACAGTTGAAGGTATAGAGCCTGGACTCAGAGCAGCAAAGGATTTTGATGTAGACCTTATTCCTGCCATTGAATTTTCAACATTTTCTGGTAAAGCTGAAATTCACATACTGGGTTATTATATTGATTATAAAAATGATCAACTTCTACAGACCGTAGAAAAGATATTTAATGCCCGTCTTGAGAGAGCAAAAAAGATGGTTAAATTATTAAATCAGCAAGATATAAATATCTCCTATGATCAGGTGAAAAAGCTGGCAGGAGATGATTATGTGGGCAGGCCGCATGTTGCCCGGGCCATGGTTGAAGAAGGATATATATCTGAAATAGGAGAAGCATTTAGCAGTAATTACATTGGCAATGGTGGTAGGGCTTATGTGGCGAAATATAAGATAACTCCAACTGAGGCTATAAAATTAATAAAAAAGGCAAAAGGTATACCGGTTTTAGCCCATCCCTATTTTATAAATCATGGTAACCCCCTTAGTTTTAAAGATATTTATGAACTCAAGCAAGAAGGGTTATTAGGTATCGAAGTTTATCACAGCAAACATACTGCTGAAGCTACCAGTCAATATTTAAAGATTGCAAAAGAACTGGACCTTTTAATTACAGGTGGTACTGATTTTCATGGAGAAAATTCACCTGAAATTAAAATGGGAGACATTTTACTGGAAAATGAACATATAGAAAGGTTAAAAAGTATAAACAAAAAAATATGATATTTTTTATGAAAAAAGGAGGATTTTAAGAGTGTTTATAGTATAATATACATAGTGTAAGAATCTTATAAGAGTGTTAGATATTAAATTGATGGTTAATTCAGGAGGTATATTAATGATTGAAGCTCATGGTGGTGAACTTGTTGACAGAATTGCCGGGGGCAAAAAAAGGGAAGAATTACTGGCCAGAGCAAAGAAAATGACCAGTATAAATTTAAGCCGACGTGATTTAACAGAGGCAGAAAATATTGCCATCGGTTTATACAGTCCTTTAGAAGGTTTTATGACGGGAGATGATTATAAAGATGTAGTTGAAAATATGAGATTGGCTGATGGTACTGTTTGGACTATTCCGATAGTGCTTGGTGTAAAAAAGGTAGAGGCAGAAAATTTTGATATTGGTGAAAAGATAGCTTTGAAAGGAAATGACGGTAAAATTTATGCAGTAATGAATCTGGAAGATAAATTTACGGCAGATAAAAAAAAGGAAGCAGAACTTGTTTATAAAACAAAAAATGAAGATCATCCTGGAGTTGCTCAGCTATATGACAGGGGAGAAATTCTGCTGGGTGGAGAGATTACATTGCTCAGGAGAATTGAACATCAAAGATTTAAAGATTATAGACTTGATCCCCGTGAAGTAAGACAATACATTAAAGATAAGGGCTGGCATGAGGTAGTAGGATTTCAGACAAGAAATCCAATACACAGAGCGCATGAATATCTGCAAAAGTGTGCTCTGGAAATTGTAGATGGACTTTTATTATCACCATTAGTTGGGGAAACAAAAAGTTCTGATATTCCTGTGGAGTATCGTATTGAAAGTTATGAAGTTGTAATGGATGAAATATATCCCAGCGAACGAGTATTTTTATCGGTATTTCCTGCGGCCATGAGATATGCCGGACCCAGGGAGGCTATTTTTCATGCTCTCTGCCGCAAGAACTATGGGTGTACTCACTTTATTGTTGGTCGTGATCACGCGGGAGTTGGGGATTATTATGGAACATATGAAGCACAGGATTTGTTTGATAGCTTTAGTCCTGAAGAAATAGGTATCACCCCCCTTAAATTTGAATATTCTTTTTACTGCGAAAAATGTGGGACTATGGCTACAAGTAAAACATGCCCTCATGACAGCAAATATCATATAGGTTTAAGTGGAACCAGGGTTCGGACACTATTAAAACAGGGTAGAAGACCTCCCAGTGAAATGACCCGACCGGAGGTTGCAGATGTATTAATTAGAGGAATGGCTGAAGGCCAATAATTAATTTTATAACATATTAGGAGTGATTATTTATGAATGAGCAAAAAGGTATTACAGTATGGTTTACTGGATTAAGTGGAGCAGGCAAGACAACGGTGGCCCAAAAAGTGGAGAGTTTATTAAAAGAACGAGATATATATGTTCAGCGTCTTGATGGAGATATTGTCAGAGAATATTTAACTAAGGATCTTGGTTTTAGCAGAGAAGATCGCGATGAAAACATAAAAAGAAATACATTTGTAGCAGAACTTCTCACTCAAAATGATATAATAACTCTCTGTTCATTTATTTCCCCCTATCAGAAAACACGAGACTATGCCCGCAGTCAAATCAGCAAAAAAGGTGGATTTATAGAAGTTTTTGTAAATGCCCCTCTGGAAGTTTGTGAAAAGAGAGATGTTAAGGGCTTATATAAAAAAGCCCGCGCAGGGGAAATAGAGAATTTTACCGGAATATCAGATCCCTATGAAGAACCAGAAAATCCGGAACTGGAATTGAGAACAGACAAAGAAAATATAAAAGAAAGTGCTATGAAGGTTATAGATTATCTGGTTGAATATGGTTATATACCTGCACTGCCTGAAGAAAAAAGGGAAGAAGAAGCAATTAAAGAAAGATTGACAGGTCTGGGTTATATTTAATACAAGCGGTATTAAACATTTAAATTAAGATAAAATACCTGCCAGTTATTTTAATTATTTTACTTTATGCTGGCAGGTTTTTGTGTTAATATGGAGGTAGGAGGGAAAAAATATGGCAGATAAAGCTACCATAAAAATCCCCCGTAATCTTTATAATAAATTAAAAGAAATTACGGAGGATACCGGTTTTAACAGTGTGACAGAATTTATTGTTTATGTAATGAGAGATCTTGTTTCTACTGCTGAATTAGAGAGAAATGAGGATGAAAATCTTGATAAAAATGAGTTAAGCAAAGAAGAAATTAAAATGATCCGAAAAAGATTGAAGAGTCTGGGATATCTTGATTAACATTAAACAAAATATTTTATTTTAGCTTCAGGGAGGATGTCCCTGATTGTTTTTTGAAAGAAAGTCTCCATGTTTTTTCTTACATCTTTTGGATATAAATATTTTCCATAACCAAATTGACCGTATTTAAATTCTCGTTCTTTTTCATTCATAGGTAGTTTATGATGTAGGTAAACATTATTTATTATTTTTTTGGCCCTTGCTGTAAAGCGATGACTTATTAATTCAAAGGAAATGTCTTTCCCCTTACTTTTTAATTGAGCAGCTAAGGTTGATAATAATTCGCGGTATTCTGATTGCCAGCTGTCATAAATAAATATGGGAGCTATTAAAAAACCCAGGGGATAGCCTGCTTTCTGTACTCTAACTGCTGCCTTGATCCTTTCTTTTGGGCTGGGAGTTGCAGGTTCAAATTTTTCTACTGCATAATTACTGTTGAGACTAAAGCGAAATTCAGTATGTTTTTGGTGATCTATATTCAAAAGTGAGTCAACTTCACTAAATTTAGTAACAAAACGGAAGCGTCCCAGTCGTGACTGAGCAAAAAATTCAATAGTTTTTGCCAGTGACCCGCTGTATTTTTCTACAGGTAGTGGATCAGAGGTTGCAGCCCCTTCAAAAATTGTTTTTTCAGGACTCCTCTCATTTATATATTTTTTAACCCTCTCATAAATTTGTTTAAGATTAACATAAATTTTTATATAGGGGTTTTTACCGAGATTTGTTGATAAATAACAGTACTGGCAGTGTCCGGGACAACCTGTAACCAGTGGTAGTTGATAATGGGCTGAAGGTTTACAGCTCTGGAATCTATTAAGAGTTCGGACTGCTATAATTACTGTTTTTTTAGCCCGATAAAATTGTCTGTGCTGAGGAAGGTCATAATCAAAAGGGAAACGTCCTCGAGATGAAATAGTATAGGTTTTAATTTTATCATCAGAGTTAAATTTTTTATAGAGTTCTTTACCCAGAGGATATTCCAGAGCATTTTCTTTAAAAATCGCGGTTTCAGGTTTGAATTGTTTCACAGCCCGACTCCTCCTTTGAGTTTTATTTATTCCCTGTTTTATTTTTTTTTATCCGGTAAATTAGTCTATTGATGATTTAGTTTTTGTTATTATAAATTATTTGAGTTATAATATATGTGAGAATAGTTTAGAGGAGAGAAAATTTATGAGAATACTGCAGACGGTTTTTAAATTAATTAAATATATGACTGACAAAAATGTTTCTCTGGGCAAAAAACTTTTATTTTTGCTGCCTGTAGCTTACTTTATATTTCCCTATGATCTTGTATTTGATTTTTTTCCCCTGGTGGGCCAGCTTGATGATATAGCTGTACTGGTAGTTATCTGGCCTTTTTTGAAAAAGTTTCTCTCAGAATATGATCCGGGGGAAAACAGGGAGGATAAAGGTAAGAAAAAAAAGGATGAAAAGACAGTTGAAATTGGCCCTGATGATTATGAAGTAAAATAATAACCCCCCTGAAATAGGGGGGATTGAGTTAACTTACTATTTTAACCACATTTTGACCAACCACAATTGCGACAGACTACACATCCACCTTCATGTTCAAGTTCATGTCCGCATTCAGGACAGGAGACTCCATCTATATCACTTATAAGCATTTCACCTATCTTTTCTTCATTTATTTTATCCTGTTTTTCTGTTCTGCTTATTGTATTACCCATACTGTTGTCTTCAAAAGATATTTCGTTAATTTTTAATTCTCCATTATCCATTTTTTCAGCAAAATTTTCTAGAGCTCGTCCTATAGCATCAGGGCAGGAAAGATTATTTACATCTTTTCTGATCATTGCTGCTTCACACCTTATACCCTTAAGTTGTTCTGTGATTTCTTCCAGAGCAACACCGCTGCGCAGGGCCAGGGAAGCAAGACGACTTATCGCTTCAGATTGAGCATGACAGCCTCCACCTTTACCTGTGGTCGTAAATACTTCACATATTCCTTTATCATCAGCATTGATAGTAATATATAATTTCCCACAACCAATTCTTACCTTTTCGGTAGTTCCTAAAGTAGTTTTAGGTCTGGGTCTTTTTGTTTTAGTACCTGTTTGAGACATATTAATTTTATTTTCTTTAGAATCTTTAGTCTCTAAAACCTGTTCCGATCTACTTCCATCACGATAAATAGTTACACCTTTACAGCCCAGTTCATAGGCCAGGGAGTAAACCTTCTTTACATCATCCTGAGTGGCTTCATTGCGGAAGTTTACAGTTTTACTAACAGCATTGTCTACATATTTCTGGAAGGCCGCCTGCATTTTGATATGCCATTCTGGATTTACATCATGAGAAGTTACAAAGATTTCTTTTATATCTTCCGGTATCTCGTCTATATTTTGAATTGAGTTGTGTCTTGCGACTTTTTCCATGAGTTCTTCACTGTAAAAGCCACGTTCTTTGGCTAATTTTTCAAAAATGGGATGTACTTCAATCAGCGTATCATCCAAAACATTTCTTTCATAATTTATGGCAAAGAGAGGTTCAATCCCACTGCTACACCCGCCGATAATACTTATAGATCCTGTGGGGGCAATAGTTGTTGTGGTTGCATTACGCATTGATTTATCATATATACTGCCATCAATATTGGGAAAAGATCCTCTTTTTTCTGCAATTTTAGTTGATTCATCATGTGAAACATCATGTATAAATTTCATGATTTTTTCGGCCAGGTTTACTGCTTTCTGGCTGTTATAAGGGATACCGAGTATTACCAGTAGATCACTCCAGCCCATAACTCCGAGACCTATTTTGCGGTTTCCTTTAACCTTTTCTTCAATTATATCCAGAGGATATTCGTTCATATCTATGACATTATCAAGAAAACGTGTGGCCTGTCTTGTGGTATATTCCAGTTTCTCATAATCAATTTCAGGGTTTTTTTCTTTATTTTTAACCATGTGTGAAAGATTAATAGAACCAAGATTACAGGCTTCATAGGGCAATAGTGGTTGTTCACCACAAGGGTTAGTACTTTCAAAATCACCCAGATGGGGAGTGGGATTATGACGGTTAATTTCATCAATGAAAATTATCCCGGGTTCACCATTTTTATGTGCCATTTCTACTATTGTATTGAAAATTTCCCGGGCATTTAGGTGATCAGTAATATCACCCGTTCGGGGGTTTATAAGTGGATATGTGTCATCATTATGATAAGCATTCATAAATTCGTCGGTAATTGCTACTGAAATATTAAAATTATTTAATTTATTTTCATCCTCTTTGGCTGTAATAAAGTCCATTATATCGGGATGATCCACCCTGAGTATACCCATATTGGCTCCCCGTCTTTTACCACCCTGTTTTACTGTATTGGTGGATGTATCAAAAATCTCCATAAAGGATATGGGGCCGCTGGCTACTCCACCTGTAGAACGGACCACATCGTCTTTGGGTCGAAGTTTAGAAAAACTAAAACCTGTGCCCCCACCACTTTTATGTATTAATGCTGAATTTTTTATTGAATCAAAAATACCCTCCATACTATCTTCCACTGGAAGTACAAAACAGGCACTTAATTGTTGAAGATCATTGTCAGCATTCATTAAAGTTGGGGAATTAGGTAAAAAATCAAGATTGGACATTAATTTGTAAAAAATTTTTTCATCCTTTTTTGGATCTTCACCATATTTTTCATTGGCACTGGCGATGTTATGGGCCACTCTTTGAAACATTTCCTCAGGTGTTTCAATTAATTCTCCACTTTCTGCATCTTTCTTTAAATATCTTGCCTCCAGAATCTTAATTGCATTAGGACTTAATTTACTTTTCGACATTATCTCACCTCAATCTTATTAATTTTTATAGAGAATTTTTTTTAAATGTACATTTATTATAGCATCTAAATTACATTTGTGCAAAGTAAAATATCAATATATAGTGGTAAAACATAATTATTTACACAATATGTAGTGGGCGTTTTATGATTTCCTGTAAAAATTTAATTTAATCTTAAATTATATGTTTACTTTATTGCAGGAATATTGTCGGTTTTATAGTAGTAATTAATACAGAAACATTATTTAAAGAAAAGAAGGGAGCGAGAATTATGTTTAATACTAAATTTAATTCAGTGGAAGTTTTAGAAATGGCAAAAGACATTGAAAAACGCGGTCAGACTTTTTATGAGAATCAGGCTAAAAAAGTTGATAGTGAAGAATTAAAAAACCTTCTTTTGAAGCTGGCTTCTGATGAGAAAGATCACTACAATACATTTGATAAACTGGTAAGTGAAGCCAGAAAAAAAACAGTAGATGATGTAAAATATGTTTATGATGAAGAAGTTAGTGCTTACTTAAATGCCCTGGTGGAATTCACAGTCTTTCCAGCAGAAAGTGAGGTAGAGGATAAATTAAATACTGTTGAGGATGTGCTGGATCTGGCCATAACAGCAGAAAAAGATTCAATCCTTTTTTATAAAGAGATGATAGATTATAATCAGGGAGAAACAGAAAAAATACTCAAAAAACTGGTTGAGGAAGAAAAACAACATCTACTGGATCTTGTTCGCTATGACGCAGAACTCGGTTAAAAAAACACATTATGTATATATAGTTCAATGTAGTGACCTGACATATTATACCGGGTATACAACTGATATAAAACGCCGTGTGGCTGAACATAATAATGGTAAAGGGGCAAAGTATACCCGGGGCAGGACACCGGTGCGTCTGGTATATTATGAGGAGTGGGATAGCAAAAATAAAGCCATGAAGAGAGAATATGAAATAAAACAACTTACCCGGGATGAAAAAGAGTGTCTGCTGGAAAGTTAAAATCTAAAACTCTCCCAGGAAACGTGGTTCTACTTCAAGTTTTATACCACTTTTTTTGTAAACATTTTTTTGGATCTTTTCTATAAGTTTTAGTACGTCACTGGCAGTAGCATTGCCTCGATTAATAATAAATCCAGCATGTTTTTGAGATACCTGTGCATCTCCTACACTTATCCCTTTCATATCTGCTTCTTCTATTAAACGGCCTGCATAATCATCGGCAGGCCTTTTAAAGATACTGCCTGCACTTGGCCACTGCAGGGGTTGTTTTTCTCTGCGTTTTTGATTTAATTTTTTCATTAATGAAGCGATTTTATTTTTATTTCCCTTTTCAAGATGAAGTTGAGCTTCGACTGCAATATAAGATTTATTCTGCAATAAACTGCTGCGGTAAGAAAACTCAAGATCTTCACCCTGCAGGGTGAGAGTCTCTCCCTTTTCATTTAAGACTTTTACTTCTTTTATAACTTTTTTCATTTCTCCTCCATAAGCACCTGCATTCATATATATTGCTCCTCCAAGAGAACCGGGAATACCTGATGCAAACTCCAGTCCGCTTAACCCCCATTTTTGAGCCTTTTCAGCCAGTCTGGAAAGAGTTATTCCTGTTTGAGCAAAAATAAGGTTATTTCTGCCTGTGATTTTATTGAGTTTGGTTGTACAAATTATAATTCCACGATAACCCCTGTCACTGACAATTATATTACTGCCGCTTCCAAGTACAAAGTAAGGGATATTTTCTTTATTAATCAGGTGTATGGCTTTTTTGAGTGATTCAATGGTATATGGGGTAATAAATATATCGGCAGGTCCGCCTATTTTAAATGAAGTGTATTTAGACAGCAGTATATTTCTATTTATTTTTAAGTCATTAATTTTTTTCAACTTTTCTGTTATAATATATTTACCGGACATTTATTTCACTCCTGATAAAGTTTTTTGTTGTATTTATCCTATCATTTTTTTGAGGTAATGTGCAAGTATAAAAAATAAGTGAGGAAGGTGATAGTATGGAATATACCCGTATTCCTCTTTCACAAATTGTTGTTAGTGATAACCAACCTAGAGAGGATTTTGATGAAAAGAGACTGCGACAGTTGGCTGATTCCATTGATGAAGTGGGACAACTTCAACCGATAATTGTTAAAAAAGAAGGAGACAAATTCCAATTAATTTCGGGGGAAAGAAGATACAGAGCTATTAAAAAGGATGATAAAAAGCAGAATATTGCAGCAGTGGTTTTTGACAACAATCTGGATGATCAAAAGCTAAGACAAATACAGTTAGTAGAAAATATACAGAGGCAGGATCTAAATCCTTTGGAAAGAGCAAAATCGATTCAGCAATTTATTGAAGATAATGATCTGACAAAAAAAGAAGCCAGTAAAAAATTGGGAATTCCCAGGACGACAATGACTGAGTGGTTGAATATTCTGGAAGTTGATGAATTTTATCAAAAACAGGTACTTGATGAAGACTCTCCCCTGAGTTTATCTCATATTACTCTGGCTCATTCTTTGAGCAGGCGTACGGGAGATCCTGTCAAACAAAAAGAACTTTTAAATGGTATTTTAAAATATAAATTAAGTCGAAGTGAGACAAAAGATGTTATTAATTTATTTTATGATTATCTTCATATGTCCATGGAAGAGGCCCTTAAAACTATTTTGATAAGAAGAGAACAGCAAAAAATGTATGACCGTTATCAGGAGGAAAAGAAAGAAGAAAGTGACAGTAATCCAGTAAAATCACTGATCAATACTATGAACAAAACAGGTGAAAAACTTGAGAAGGTAATGACAGAAGTCAATAAATTGGAAGAGGGAGAAGAGGCAACATTACTTGATCAATTTCTATATATTTATCAGATGCTGGAAATTATGATACCCGCAGTAAGTGAAAAAAGTGTTGAAGATCTTATAGATGAAATAAAACAGGAGAATATTAATTAAAATCAAAACACATTTTGCCAGGAAAGTTTTTCTTGCTGCCATAAATTTTGTATAAGATGCTGTGAAATTTCTAGTTCTGGTAATAATTCTGATTTCTTTTTTTCTTTTACGTGACTGTTTATTTTTGCCAGACTTATTTCCAGATCATTTAATTCAGCATGATCTATAATTAGTGAGAAAAACACCTGATTATTCTCCCAGCTGGAGGACAGTTTTTTTTCTAATCTTGTAATTTCTGACCATTTTTCACTACTAATAAGTTCTTCCATTTCTTGCAGCAGAGAACTAATATTTATACAAATTTTTTTCATCTGAAAATAGCTGAATAGTGATAGGCCTATTAATCCAAAGAGCAATAGGATTATAAATATCTTTAATTTAATATTGTTTTCCTTTTTCTTTTTAAAAATTTTACTCAGATTCTTTTTCCCCCTTTGTAGTTTCTTTAGTCTGGCAGATAAAATTTCCTGCTGTGTCCAGTGTAGCAAAAAAAACTTTATTTGGATTTTTAATTCCTTTCATTGATAGTTTTTTATACAGCCACTTTTTATTTTTTTGTATTTCTTTAAGATTGTCTTCTTCGACTTCCCCATCAATAATTAATGGAAGAGGTATTCCCTCATAATCCGGTTTTATTCCAATATCGTCAGGGTGTAAAGGTCTTTTATCTGAAGTGGGTATCACACTTAGTTCCCCGGTTGTTTCCATTATTGCGTATTCAACATCACTAATGGAGTGATATCCTTTAATACGTAATTGTTCTAAAAGATCAGTGAGGTTTAAGCGTTGTTTTCTCAATTCTGCTTCAACAATATTTCCCTGATGTATAACTATACCCGGTTTACCGCAGAGTAGAACCCTGGCTCCATTTACATTAAGGGTTATTTCTGAGATTATGACCTGTAAAACAAGCATCAGTAAAATTGGAATTAAACTATAAATTAAGGGTATGCCAATGTCTTCCATGGGGAACGCTGCCAGAGCAGATATCATTATAGTTATTGCCAGTTCAAAAGGTTGTAGTTCTCCTACCTGACGTTTACCCATAATTCTAATTACAATTATAACTGTAAAATAAAGAATAATTGTTCTAAATATTACATTTAACATTTTTAGCCTCCGAAATATCAAATTATAATATTATTTTGTGTAACCTTGAGGTATATTTATTCTTTTATATTTACAGTTTCACTTTTTGTAAGAGCAGAAGAAATAAGAGATTTTATTTCCAGATTTTTTTCAGCATTTCTGGTTTCTTTTGTATCCGGCCTTGTTACAGGATGATCAGGGACAAAAACAGTACAGCAATCTTCATAGGGTTGTATAGAAATGTCATAAGTTTTAATTTTTCTTGCTTCTTTAATAATTTCCTGTTTATCATAACCAACGAGAGGCCTAATAACTGGCATATCAACTACCCGATTGATCACTGTTAGATTTTCTAGAGTCTGGCTGGCGACCTGTCCAATACTTTCACCGGTAATTAGCACCTGTAAATTTCTTTTCCTGGCAATTTTTTCTGCCATCCGGTACATCATCCGTCTCATGATAGTTACGTTAAATCTTGTTGGTACTTTTTCCTTTATAGCCTTTTGAATATCTGTAAAATAGCCTATATGTAGTTTTATTTTACCACCATATTTACTTAAAATCCTGGCTAAATCAATAACCTTTTCTTTGGCACGATCTCCTGTAAAGGGAAAACTGTGAAAGTAAAGAGCTTCTAATTTAACTCCGCGTTTCATTGCCTGCCAGCCAGCTACCGGACTGTCAATGCCCCCCGAAAGAAGCAAAAGTCCCTTACCACTGCTCTGGACGGGCAATCCCCCCGGTCCTCTAATAACGCGAGTAAAAAGATAAATGTGATTTTTACGAACCTCAATCTGTAATTTATGTTCTGGCTGGTGAACATCAACAGACAAAATATTATTTTCTCCGGAAATATTTTGGAGAAGATGTGCTCCGATTTCTTTGTTTATTTCCATACTGTTTTTGGGAAAATCTTTATTGGCTCTTTTTGTTTCCACCTTAAATGTAGTTGGATAATCTTTTACTTCCTGCTGGAAAAAACTTAGACTTTTTTCTTTTAATTTTTCAAAACTAAGTGGAAGGGAGATGCCCGGACTGAGAGAGACTATTCCCGGGATCATTTTTAATCGTTTTATTAATTTTTCCGTATCACCTTTTGGATAAATAAATAAACGCCCGTGTGTTTTTCTTACTTTATGGTTACCCAGCTTGCCACATATATCCTTAATATTGTTTTTGAGTTTGTTTAAAAAATAGGGGCGATTTTTACCCTTGAGAGCAATTTCGCCAAATCTAATTAATATTACATCATACATTTTTATTTACCCCCTTTTTCAAGAAATAAATTCTAAATTCTTGATAAGTGATTTTATAAATACATCAATTTCTTTTTTTGTGATATGTCTTGAAAGGCTAATCCGTATGGTACCTTCTTTATATTTTGCAGCAAGTCCTATTGCCTTAAGAACTTCACTCTGTTCATTTTTTCTTGAGTGACAGGCCGAACCGGTAGAGACATATATACCATCACTTTCCAGACTGTGAACTATTACTTCCCCCTTTAAACCCGCAAAAGAAATATTTATTATGTGGGGAGCAGAACATTTCAGGGGAGTATTTATCCTGAATTCAGGCTAATTATTCTGATTATTTTTGAACTTTTCTATCAGGTATTTCTTTATTTTATTAATTTTTTTGTCCTGAAAGTTATTTTTTGAAAAATTCGGCAGTGCCTCAATCGCCGGGATAAAACCGGCTATTCCAGGCATGTTTTCTGTGCCAGAGCGTATTCCTTTTTCCTGTCCACCTCCGTGTAATAAAGGTTCTAATTGTAAACTGTCATTATAGTATAAAGCACCTATCCCCTTTGGTCCGTGAACTTTATGTGCACTTAAAGTAAGAAGATCAATACCCATCTTTTTGGGGTTTAATCTAATTTTTCCAAAAGATTGTACTGCATCTACATGAAAAATTGGTGAGGGATTTAATTCTTTAATAAATTTTGCCATTTGTTTTATAGGCTGAATACTGCCCAGCTCATTATTGACATGCATAATACTTACTAAAATGGTATTTTCCTTAAGTGCATTCTTCAATTTTTCTGGATTGATAATTCCCCATCTATCAGGCTTAAGATATGTGACTTTAAATCCTTTGTCTTCAAGATAACGGAAGGTGTTTAGCACGGAAGGATGTTCAATTAGTGATGTTATCAGATGTTTTCCCCTGTTTTGATATTTATATGCAATCCCTTTTATAGCTAAGTTATTACTTTCAGTACCTCCTGATGTAAAAATAAAATTATTGGTAGAGGTATTTAATTTTTCTATCAGTTTTTTGCAGGCCTCTTTTTTTATTTTTTCTGCTTTTAGTCCTTTGTTATGAAGAGAAGAAGGATTGCCATAATTGTATTTTAAGACTTCATTTACTTTATCAATCACCGAGGGCAAAGGTGGGCTTGTTGCACTATTATCCAGATAAATATCTTTTTCTGTCATTTTATCCCTCCTTTTATATTGAGAATGACAGTGTTTATTGCATATTTTAGTGAATATTGAATGCTATAAATACAATAAATCTATCATCACTATTATAACACAAAAGCTATAAAGTTAAAAAAGAATAAATAAAAGGATTATTTAAATTTATATTGAATATTAGTTAGTAAGAAATAGTAATTTTTAGAATTTTGGGGGGAGAAGGATGCAGGGATATTTCAGGATAAATACCTTTGATCTAGAACCGGGAATGAGGGTAGCTGAAGAAGTTGAGACAGATCATGGAGCGATTTTAGTTTCTCCCGGCACAATTTTAAATCAGAAGTTGATAAACAAGTTAAGTAAACTGGGAGTTCAAAGAGTAGCAATATACAGTCCGGAAGATGAAGAAGTGGGCGAGGAAGAACTGGAGCAAAAACTGGAAGAAGTTAAATATGAACGCAGTAAAGAAAAAATAATGGATGTTTTTGAAAATATAAATAGGGGTAAAGAATTACAGCAGGAAGAAGTCAAAGAAGTAGTTGAAGATGTAATGGAAATTGATAGTAATGTAGATGTGATGAAACTTTTAACTCAGGTAAGAGATAGGGATGATTATACCTATAATCATTCAGTCAATGTAGGTTTAATGGCCATGATGTTCGGGCGCTGGCTGGACATGCCAGAAAAAGATATAAAAAAATTAACTTATGCTGGATTTCTGCATGATATAGGAAAGGCCCAGGTTCCAGAAGAGATTCTAAAAAAAGAAGGTCCTCTTACAGAAGAGGAATATGCAGAAGTAAAAAAACATTCAATTTATGGCTATAAACTTGTAAAGGATAATATGTATATATCGCAAAAAACAGCCCAGGCGATTCTCTGCCATCATGAAAGAAAAAATGGAAAGGGCTATCCGCTTGGTTTAAGTGGAGAAGATATACCATATTTTGCTCGTATTATTGGGATAATAGATACCTATGATGCTATGACATCTGACAGGCCATATAAACAGCATGAAGTTCCCTTCGAGGTTCTAAAATTACTGGGCCAGGAAAGTCTGCAGGTTTTCGATATTTCACTTCTGGAAACTTTCACTAAAAATGTAGCCAGTTATCATCAGGGAGAAAAAATACGTCTTAATAATGGTGAGATCGGTGAACTGGTATTTATTGATCCTTCACAGCCGACCAGCCCTATAGTAAAAGTTGAAGATCATTTCATCGATTTACGAAAAAGTAATTTATATATAGAAGACCTTAATGAATAAAGTTTAACAGTATCAGGCCAGCTGCCTTTTTTGGGCAGCTTTCTTTTTTATGGTAAATTCCATGTCAAAAGTTTTTATAGTGGCACCCTTTTTTAAAAAAACTGCTTCCATTGTATTATATCCCAGGAGAAATGGGATATTAATTTTTGTTTTTCTCCATTTTTTACGCCCACTTATAATTATTAAACCGACTTTCTGCCCCTTTTTGTTCCATTTTTTGCTTTTTCTTTTACTTAGGGGTTTAATTCTTACTGAAACAATTGTGGAAGTCATAGTGGTAATATTGACTCCATCCTGTCTGGAACTAATTTCAACTTCTTTTCCCTGAAATTCTTTAATTATCTTATTAAAGATATCTTCAAAGTTGCTTAACTTTTTCATGTTTAGCCCTCCCGGTATCAGCATTCAAGAACTTATGTTACTATTATTGCCAATAATAACCTTTTTATACTAAATTATTAAAATAAACCGGGAATATTGGGAAGATCGATTTCGCCTAAGATTTCTTGTTTTTTTTCTGTTTTTAAAGAAGTGGAATTTTTTAGTCCATTATTTAATGCTGCTATAAGGCCAGCTTTTAAATTTTGTTCAAGTTTGTCATCAGGTACTACTATATCTATAATTTCATTTTTCCCGTTATAAATAACAGTAATACCACTTCTTTCATCTCTTCCTTTCACATTTGTATTTTCTAATTCATTTTCCATCTGCCTTAATCTTCTTTTAATGATATCAATTTGTTTTAAAATATCTTCCATGTTATCAAAGTTATTATCCATAAAAAAACACCCCCTATTTTGTATTTTATGAAAAGAGGGTTATCATTATTAACGTTTTTCAATTTTTTTCATAATATATATTGTATTTTAGTTAACAAAGGGGGTGTACATATGGGCTGTTATGATGACAGTTTTGATCTTTGTTTTTTGATAATTATCATTTTATTATGTTGTTTTTGCTTTCAAAATTAAATAGTAAAAGGCGGGTTTATCCCGCCTTTTTTGTTATATTGTGTATTTAAGTATTATATTTTAAAAGACTATTCTGGAAGTTGCCCACCAGGTCTTCCATCTGTTTAATATAATCTGTCATTTCTTTTATTTTTTCTGAGTAATCACTAACACTTGCGCTCATTTCTTGAGAAGATGCAGAATTTTCTTCGGCAATTGCAGCCAGAGAATTAAGATTTTCAATTACTTCACCTATTTTTTGTGTTTCCTGATTTAGGTCTTCGACAATACCGACAACCTGTTCAGTTGCATTTTCAATATTTTGACTGGATTTTTTATTGGAGTTCGATACTTCTTCTAAGACTTTATTGCTCTCTTCGAGATTTGCAAATTGCGAACTTATACCTTTTACCAATTCCTGAACTTTTTCAGTAAACTCTTCCAGATTATCATTGATGGTTTGTCCTGCCTTCTTAGAATCTTCTGCCAGTTCTCTTATTTCTTCGGCAACAACTGCAAACCCCTGACTATTGTCACTGGACCGGGCCGCCTCAATAGAAGCATTTAAAGAAAGTAGATTTGTTTGCCCGGCAATGTCAGAGACAGTATCCACAATTTCCATGATCTGGGTTATCTGGTTGGATAGTTCTCGTCCCAGATCATTGACATTGGCAAAGGCATTTTTTACTTTTTCTATACGTTGATTGACATCTTCAACTTCCTGTGCTGATTGTTGAATACTTTTAACTGCACTTTGCAAATTTTCCTTACTTTCATTACCTGCTTCCACCAGATTTTCAATTTTATTTATGTTATTATCAACTATATATGCGGAGTTTTCTGTTTCTTCTGCCTGTTCCTGGGCTCCATTGGCTACCTCTTCAACAACAGTGGATATATTATCAGAAACCCGGCCCATGTCGTCGGAAATATCGACAATTTCGTCTGTGAAGTTGTACATGTCATCTGTTCCGCCCTTAAGAAAGAGTATATCCTTTCTAATGGATTTTTTGATTTCCCTCATATGGCGGGTGACTTCTTCGAATTCATCATTGCTTTTCAGGTTTATTGAATCACTCAGGTCCAGGTCTTTTATGCGATCCAGATCTTTATTTAAAATATTGAAGGGTTTTGTTAGAAAATGAGTTAATAGGAGGGCAAAACCTCCATTAATTAAAGTTAAACCAAGGGGGTGATTAAAACTAAACCCATATAAAGTTATTAGATTGATAACAATAAAGGCAATTGCCAGTTTATATTTAATCTTATTGAAAATTCCGAATGAGAGAAATTTACTTAAGCGATAATTGTGGGTTGATTTGAATTTTTCAGAAAAAGTAATAACAACTTTGAGTGATTTTTTTTCTCCTGTAGTGTTTCTGCTTTTTTCTTTAAAATCTATATCTTCTTCAAAAAATTCTGAACTTCCTTCCAAAAGTCCCAGAAAATAATCAAACATACCCCTCTGTGAAGAATAGGTTAATTCAATTGTTCTGTTATCAATTTCTCGGGGAATGATTCGGGGCGGATTGGCTCCGGGTATCATTTTAGTTAGCTGTTTATGCACTGTATCCATTAACATTAAAAAATTTTTTAACTGTCTGCCTTCAAAATAAGAGGGAAACCATTCCGAGAAAGAATATATATTTTGTTTTCCTATTTCACGCCATAATTCAGATTCTTTTTTTTGTACCTTTTTAGCCATAGTGTTAATAAGATCAAAAGCTTTTTCATCTTCTATGTTCATTAATGGTGTGATAATCATGTTTTCATCCCAGTTTGACTCTCTTTTTGCTTCATTTATCACTTCCTCTCCATAGAGATTTTCGAGTGTATTGACCCAGGTAGAAACAACCGTCCCTTTCATGAGATTTACCTCCTTACCACTATTAGCTGAATTGGCCATTATAAAGAAACAAATAATAATTGTTATTACTTTATTTAGATAAAAAATTGCAAAATCCTTTTTTATACTGTAAAATATTTAGAATAGAGAGGAGTGAAATAATGAGGTTAATTGATTCTCATGCACATCTGGATTTTTCCCGTTTTAATAAAGATAGAAATAAAGTTATTGAAAGAGCTTTTACCGGAGGTATTGAATACATAGTTAATATTGGTGCTGATTTAAAATCCAGTCAGAATTCAATAGAATTAAGCAGGGAATATGACAAAATTTATGCAACTGTGGGTGTTCATCCTCATGATGCGGATATGGTAGATCTTTCTCTACTTAAAAAATTAAATAAAATGGCTCAAAATAGTAAAGTGGTGGCTATTGGCGAAACCGGTCTGGATTATTATTATGATAACTCTCCCCGTCAGGAACAGCGCAGAGCGTTTAGAGCTCAACTGAGAATCGCTGCAGATCTTAAATTGCCAGTAGTGATCCATTCCCGGGAAGCTTTTGATGAAACACTGAATATTTTAAAAGAAGAAAAAGCAGATGATATAGATTATGTATTGCACTGCTTTGCTGGTGATAAGTCTACTGCTAAAAAAGCAATTAAAATGGGTTTATATCTTTCATTTGGGGGACTTATTACATTTAGAAATTTACATAATTTGCGTGAGGTGGCTAAAGATGTTCCGCTTGATAAAATATTGATCGAAACGGATTCTCCTTATTTAACCCCTGAACCTTATCGAGGTAAAAGAAATGAACCGCTTTATGTCAAATATGTTGCCCAAAAACTTGCGGAAGTCAAGGGCATTACAGCAGAAAACACAGCCGAAGTTGCCAGTAAACATGAT
>CAZSTU010000001.1:0-6695 GCA_964609745.1 uncultured Halanaerobiaceae bacterium | reverse complement strand
GCTTCTTTCATTTTTATATAATCTTTATCAGTAATTTTATGAAATTCCTTTATAACATTTTCATAATTGAAAATTAATTTACCCCCGTTAAGGGGGTTTTTTTGTTCTAAATAAAATATACTAAAATATATTTTTAATAGTGAGGAATATATTGTGAAAATGAGAGGGAGTTTTTAATGAAAAAATTTAGAAGGACCCTTTTTTTTACTTTTTTTTGTTGATTATTTATTCTTTATCAGTTATAAAGCTTTTTCCTCAGGGACAGGAATTAATAAAACCGGTAGAAGGGGAAGTTAATATTGAAATTAACACCTACAGCAGGCTTTTGACATTATACAAAAATGGAGAAGAATTCAAAACATATCCGGTGGCAGTGGGTAAAGCCAGTACAAAGTCTCCGGTTGGAGAATGGGCTATAATAAGTAAAAGTAAAAATTGGGGAGGTGGATTTGGAACCCGCTGGCTTGGTTTAAATGTTCCCTGGGGTATATATGGAATACATGGAACCAACAAACCGGGTTCTATAGGTTCAGCAGCAAGTCATGGTTGTATTAGAATGCATAACAATGATGTTGAAGAACTTTTTGAACTTGTTCCGGTGAAGACAAGAGTAAAGATTATTGGAGAACGCCTGCCTATTAAGGTCAGTTATGAATTAAAACCCGGTCAAACGGGGTTGGCTGTTATGCAACTTCAGGATAATTTAAAAAAATATGGATTTAACCCCAGTTACATGGATGCTCGTTACGGTCCATCTACAGAGAAAGCAGTCAAAGAATTAGAGATCCAGTTTGGTCTAAAAGCTGACGGAAAGGCTGACATGGATGTTATTCATTTACTGGAATTGCCGGGTAAGGGGGGCTAAATGAAAAGTAAATATAGTATACTCATAATATTACTTATATTTATTTTTGGAGGATTGGGAATAGGATTATTAACCATATATTTTCCTTTTGAATTTATAAATGATTTTCTCTTTCAAAAAGAATTTAGCATTAACCCATCTGTTGAGATACAAAGAACAGATACTTATAAGCTTGAAATATGGTATCCCCCTTTTTATCGTACTCTACCTGCTCTGGAAGAGGAGTTTGAATTTGAAAAACTAATAAATGATTGCGTAAAAAAAGAATATCCTAATTTTCAAATTATAACCCGAGAAATTTCTTTTTCAAAAATTCAAGAAAAATTAAATAATAGTTTTAAAAAGGGAAATCCTCCTGCACTTTATATTAATTTTGGTCCTGATGATCAATTGAGCAAAAAATATCAAATTCCTGTTGAAAGATATATTAATAAAAGTGAAAGAAAAAAATATATTGTGGACTGGAATCAGTATGATAAAAAAAATCTTCATCTATGGTGCTGGCCCCTTGTCTGGCAGGAACAAATCTGGATTACTAATAGCAGGAGAGAAGATATGAAAATTGCAAAAAAAATTGAGCAGTTACCCTCTCTTGAAGATATGGGAGATTTAAAACTAAATATCAATTTTCACGATCAACTTTTTTTAAGGCAATTATTAACAATAAAAGGAGTTAAAGGTAGAGATTTAGAAAATGAACAGCTTTCAAAAAAATTTAAGCAGGACTTGATTGGAATATTATACTGGCTTGATTTAATTAAAAACGAAGGTAGATTGAACAATAAAAATGAATCAATAATCGATAATTTTTTAAATCAAAATAAACAATTAATTGCAGGAGGGAATATCTGGCTGGATAATTATTTAGAAAATTCTGATTCAACAAATTCTTATATTAGACTTGATAGTATAATTAAAATATATGGCATTAATGTTTTTATACCCGGAGATGACAGGAATAGCAAAAGAATAAAAGCTCATATGGAGGTAGCCAGGTTAATTTCAGAAAATTTGAGTAATGAACTGGCTGATATATTATCACTAAATCCTGCTTATGATACAACAGGCAGTAATACAGAGCAGAAGACAAAAAATCAATTAATGGAAGTTAATTTTTCTGAACAAAAATTCTGGCAAGAAAAGGTATGGCCCTGCTGGATTGCCTACGGTGAAAATGAACTTTCACTGAATGAGGTAATGGAAAAATTATTTAAAGAATAATTGATATATAAGGCAGGAATCCCATCCAGCTTTGTCTAAATGTATAATAAGAAATAAAAATATGTCACAATAAAGGGGGAAAATGGTATGGGTGATGAGGTTTATTTAAATGGAAAATTTGTTTCATATGAAAATGCAAAAGTGGGTATAGAAGATAGGGGTTATCAATTTGCAGATGGAGTCTACGAAGTAATTATAATAAACAACGGTAAACCCTTTAAATTTGAGGAGCATTTTGAGAGATTACAAAATAGTGCAGAAGGTCTGGACATCTATTATGACAATTATGAAAAATTAAAAGAAAGTGCTTACGAATTACTGGAAAAAAGGGGTTTAGAGGATGCCACTTTATATATTCAGATAAGCAGGGGAACTGCCCCCCGCAGCCATGCTTATCCGGAAGGGATGACCCCCAATGTGGTTATGAAGGCAAGCAAGTGGGATGGACATCCCCCAAGCAATTACGAAAAAGGAGTAAGAGCAATTACAGTGTCAGATGAAAGGTGGAGCCGTTGTTATATTAAGTCAATTGCATTGTTACCCAATATACTGGCCAAAAAGGAGGCAAAAAGATCCGGGGCTTATGAATCCATACAAATAAGGGATGGTTTTGTAACAGATGGGACAAGCAGTAATGTTTTTATAGTTGAAGGAGAAAAGATTATCACCCCTCCGGCTACTAATTATTTGTTGAATGGAATTACCAGGCAGGTTATTTTGGAGGAAGCTCCCAAAACAGGTGTAAAAATAGAGGAAAGAAGTGTATCTCGAAAGCAGTTGCTGGAAGCAGATGAAGTTTTTTTGACAGGAACTACCACTGAAGTTATGCCTGTTGTGAGTATAGACAGCAAGACAATCGGCAATGGTGAGGTGGGGCCGATTAGTAAAAAACTTTATAGACATTACAGGTCATTACTATAATAATATTTTCAGTGATAATTTAAGAAAGGGGGTGTTTTGTTGAATTATTATCAACATATAATTGATTTAGTTGATGAAGGGTTAATTGCAATAGATAGGCAAGGTAAAATTAAAATATACAATGAGGAAGCTGCCAATATTTTTGGAATTGATCCAAGATTGGGCCCGGGACATGATTCGGGGAGACTTACAAAAGGTGATATTGTTATTATTGCTGATAATCATCTCGGGCGTGATGATGGTGGACTTACCCCGGGGGATCTGGAGAAAATTGGTGTGGGTAAAGAACAAGTAAAAAAGGGCCAGGCCCTGGTGGTAATTGGTAAAAAAGGAGCAGAACCCGGTACGGCAGTTATTAGTACTGCTAACTCCAGAGACAAACCATTGTTGATAAAAGAGAAGCTTAACAATTTAAATATAGAAGCAAGAATTAGCTTTGGAGATAAATTACTTAATATTAAGATAAATGAAGATAATTATCCATTTTATTATTCCTTTGCTGCAGGCCATATGGTAATTCTGGATGGTGAGCATCACAATTTAAAATTTTACCAGGCCCGCGGTTATACAGCCCGCAAGGAAGGGATTAAAGAGCTGCTGCAGGGAAGAGAATTTATCAGCAAAGGGCCACGGGGTGAAAAACCTGAAATTTATGATAAACATATTTCAATTTTTCATCCTGATTCTCGTATTATCAAAAGACTCCTGGATATTGCCAATAAGCAGGCTGAATCAATTAAAAATGAAGAGTCAATCATCAATGGGGTTCCTACCCGGTGTGCAATAGTGCCCATAAAGGAAGATAGAGAAGTACAGGGTGCTCTTCTTAAAGTTGAAGATATAAGAGAGCTAAAAACTGTTATAAAAGAAAGAGATAAAGCTCTTAGTTCCATTCAATATCTGGAAAACCAACTTCAGGCAAGGGAAAGAAAAGATAAGGCATTTTCAGGAGTTCTTGGAGTTAGTAAAAAATTTGAAGATGCATTACAGATGGCCTATAAGGCCAGTGAAACTATTTCTAATGTTTTATTATTAGGTGAAAGTGGTACTGGCAAAAACCTCCTGGCCAGGGCCATACATCAGGCCAGCAAAAGGCGGGAAGGACCTTTGATATATATAAACTGTGCCTCAATTCCTGAAAATTTATTTGAAAGTGAATTATTTGGTTATGAAAAGGGTTCCTTTACCGGAGCACTAGCTTCCGGGAAAAAAGGAAAACTGGCCGAGGCAGATGGTGGGACACTTTTTCTGGATGAAATAGCAGAATTACCGCTTTCACTGCAGGCTAAATTTTTACATTTTCTTCAGGACCGTACTTATACCAGAGTTGGTGGAATAGAAGAACAAAAAGTTGATGTCCGTTTTATTTTTGCTACAAATCGTGATCTGGTAAAATTAGTAGAAGAAGGTAAATTTAGAGAGGATCTATTTTTTAGGATAAATGTTATGCCCATAGAACTGCCACCACTGCGCGAAAGAAGGGAAGATATTCCTCTGCTGGCCCAAAACCTGATAACTAAGATTTGTAATAAAATTGCCAAAAGACCCAAAAAAATTGGTGCTCAGGCCATGGAGTATTTAATAGCTCATACATGGAAAGGGAATATAAGGGAACTGGAAAATGTTTTGGAAAGGGCAGTAAATATATGCGAAGAAGATATTATTAAACCGGAACATTTACCAGCTCAGATTATAAATAGTAAAATCAGGGGGGAACTGGTAAGGGTAAGAGGTGTTGGCCCTTTAAAAAAGGCTGTTCAGCAGACAGAAAAACAATTGATTCAAAAAGCGTTGGAGAAAACAGGTGGATCGAGAAAAAAAGCAATTAAAAAACTGGATATTGGTAAGACGACCTTTTATTCGAAATTAAAGAAATATAATATTTAAAGTTCTGATTTCCGGAATTCTACTCCGGAAAACAGAACTTTATCATCAAATGATTTTAACAATTTAAATAGATAAAGTAAGTATTATTTTTTTTTGAGAGATTGATGTAACACATGTTATAAAGTTTAGAAAATTATATCATGCCATTTGTTAAGATTTTAGTATGCTGGTATGTTTAATGCAGTATATATTAGTAGACAATCTGGAGGGATAAATATATGCATCAGATAATTATAAAAAATGGGAAAATAGTAGATGGTAGTGGAAGTCCCTGGTTTAGAGGAGATATAGCAATTGATGGTGAGAAAATAACCCGAATGGGTAAGCTGGAAAATGAAAACGGAGAATTAATTATTGATGCTACAGATAAAATAGTAAGTCCTGGTTTTATAGATATTCATACTCATTCTGATCTTACCCTTCTGGTAAATGGAAGAGCAGAAAGCAAGGTTAGACAGGGGGTTACTACTGAAGTAATAGGAAATTGTGGGTCTTCACCTGCACCTTTAAATGATGAAGCGAAAAATGAATTGTCCCGGGAACTTGCCGATGATTATGGATTGAAAGTAACCTGGAATGATTTCCAAGGGTATCTTAATGAATTGGATAGAAGTGATATTGATGTAAATATAGTCCCACTGGTAGGGCATGGGGCTTTGCGCAGAGCTGCAATGGGTTATGAAGACAGACAACCTGAATCAAAAGAAATGGATAAAATGAAATCTTTACTCAGGAAGGCGATGGAGGCAGGAGCCTTTGGTTTTTCAACAGGTTTAATTTATCCTCCTTCCTCTTATGCCGGTACTGAGGAATTAATTGAACTGGCTGTAGAAGCTGATAAATATAATGGAGTTTATGCCACCCATATGCGTCATGAGGGAGATCAGTTGATTGAAGGAGTTAGAGAAGCTATCAAAATAGGGGAAGAAAGCGGTATACCTGTTCAAATCTCCCATCACAAAGTAAGCAGTCGTTCCAGCTGGGGTCTTGTTTATGGTTCCCTGGCACTTATACATCAGGCACGCAAAAGAGGAGTTGACGTAAGCTGTGATGTTTATCCCTACCTGGCGACTTCTACCGGATTAAGTTCGATTGTCCCGGATTGGGCTCATGAAGGGGGCAGGGTTAAAATGCTGGCGAGGTTTGAAAATAAGTCTAAAAGAAATAAAATTCTGGAAGAACTGGAACAAACTCAGGCTCCACGTGGCTGGGAAAATATAATGGTTGCTGCTGTTTATTCAGAAAAAAATAAGGGACTTACCGGAAAAAGTATTGCTGAGATTGCAAAACTAAAAGAAGTAAACCCGGCTGTTGCAGTATTACAGCTATTGAAAGCAGATGAGGGCCGTACAGGCATGATTCGTTTTGCCATGTGTGAGGATGATTTAGAGCATGTTTTAACTGACGATCTTAGTATGGTTGGATCTGATGCAAGTGCAAAAGCTAACTATGGTTCTCTGGCTAAAGGGCAGCCCCATCCCAGAGCTTTTGGTACTTTCCCCCGGGTTTTGGGCAAGTATGTCAGGGAGAAAAAAATTATGTCTCTGGAAAAGGCTGTTTACAAAATGACCGGCCTTCCGGCCTGGAGGTTGCAGCTTTTTAAAAAGGGGCTTTTGAAAAAAGGTTTTGATGCTGATATAACAATATTTGATCCTGAAATTATTGAAGATAAAGCAACTTTTACCGAACCATTTCAGTATGCTGAAGGTATTGAAAAAGTCATCGTTAATGGTAGGCTGGTCCTGGACAATAAAAATCATTTACATCCAGGGGCAGGGAAAGTCATTAGAAAAAAATAAAA